>NZAU01000033.1 GCA_002686215.1 Candidatus Woesearchaeota archaeon | reverse complement strand
ATGCTGTTTTTAGGAGCCATTTGTGGGGGATTGATTGGATACGATATGGGTTATAACTCTGTTGAAATTCAAGAATGTCCAGTATATGAATGTCCAGAATTAATCTGTGATGATTGTGAAGATTGTAAAGAACTTGACGATTATTCTGATNAAGAATTANTAAANGAANTNTATCCTGANTATATNTGTGATAAAGTAAGNTACANGGGATATTANTCTTTTTTATCAGATATTCCTANAATTATTTTTGCTGACTCNCNNGTCATTCCTTTATCCATTAAATCTCTTATTTTTGATTCAATATCCATATTATAAACTAAATGCCTCTNCTATTTCTNTNATNAGTATTTCAAGATTTTTATGTGTTATTGTATTATTTTTCAAATCNGATAATAANCNTGATANTTTATTTTCGTAAGTNTCGTTTGTACCCAATTTAACTCCATTTATATTATAGTTTATTTCAATTNTGTCCTCATATGAGTCATAATTCAGTGTTTCAGTATAAAGATTATCNTCTATAAATTCTGAAGTNAATATTNTATATTTNTTTTCCACTGATTCTAAATTAAAAATTTATTTATAAATATATCTAAACCTGTAAAATTTGCATTTTTTCTTTCTTTACAAAATATCCGGTCAAGAATGTCACCACCAATGTTGTTATTGGGACTGCAGGTGCAAATATATCNAACATTTCATAATTTGTAAATATNCCTAAATTTATTGCTGCTAAAATTATAATTAGACTTTCTACGTCTAAACTCAGCATCGAGGATGCAATTGTTCCAGGAGCATATAAATTAAATTGTTTGGATAAAACATAAGTAACTACAAATTTAGTAATAATACTTGCAAATATAAATATTAACGCAATAGGTAAATACTCATAAATTAATATCAAATCTAATTTTAAACCGAACCATACAAAAAATAATGGAATAAAAAAACCGTTAGAAATAGCATGAATTTTATTTGTATATATTTTCTTCTTGGCAAATTTTGACTTAGATATTACTATGCCTGCTATAAATGCTCCAACTATTACAGAAAGTCCAATTAATTCCGACAAAAATGCAAATAAAAATAAAATAATAAATGTTAATGCAATTTGAGATTCTTCTCTAGTGGAAGATTTAAACTTATTAATACGATTTGTAATCTTATTTATTGATAAAATAAAGTAGTAAATAGTTACAATAAAAATTGCAGAAAAGATTAATTTACTAATTAGCTCTGAAGAACTTCGATTTATGAATATAGATGAAGCTGATAATATCAATAATCCGAATAGGATATTTATCATGGACATATTTATGAATGATTGACTAAATCTCTTGGATAATAACTTTTTATTTGCTAATACCTTTACAGGTACAAATAAATCAACTACAGCATAAGCTAACGCCAAAAATAAAGATTGAGTAAATGAGAAATAAAATTGAAAAACATATAACATAACTGCAAAGGTAACCAGTAAAACTATAACTCCTATGGCCAAACTTTTTGTATCTTTTAGATCGAAGCTATCTGTTTTCTTATTTATTCCGGCAGTATATAATATTAATACGCTACCAATTAATGCGAATGGTTCTATCAGATCAGGATTTACAAAATTTAATAATGAACCTCCCAGTATTACTCCTGCAGTTATTTGCCCAATTAGTTCATTAATGCCTATTCGTTCAAATAATTCACCAATAAATATGTAAAGTAAATATATTGCTAAAAAAGATAATAATAAATTTTCAGTTTGACCCAAATTTAAACCATATTTTGTTAGTAATGAAATTGTTTCAGCCATATAATTTTATTCTTTCTTTCTATATAACCTTTTTATTAAATTGAGTTTAAAATATCATACATCGCGATTGTATCCATTGCACAATAATCGTATAATGCTTTTTTAGATACTAAATCTTTCTTAAGATAATATTTATTATAATATTGTGTAAATGCTTCTGATCCGTCTTGTACTTCTAAATGATCATAATTTTTACCAGTAACTGCTGGCAGTACATACTTTATTGATGCGCTTCCTTTTTGTTTAGGATGATAATAATTAAAATTTTTGAATATTGTGTATAAATCAACTATTCTTTCGTTTATTGATTTAAGTTCTTTTTCATATTTAGGAAATTTCTCATATAATTTCTTTATTACAGCCTTTTCAAATGCCATATTATATGTAACAATACTTCCCTCGGAAGGTATATCTTTTATCAAATTTTTTATCAAATTTTCTCTGGGATCGCTATTTGATTCTTCCATAAATTCTCTATGAATTAATTTATTGCCATTGTCGATATGAACAGAATATTGAAATGGAAATTTTTCCCACGGTCCCAAATTATTATGAAGCGGTATTGGTGATGCCAGAGTTTCAAAATCAAAATACGAAATTGGAAATTTTAAATTGGATTTAAATTTTTTTATTTCATCATCATTTCTATGAATAGAATTGCCGGATAATGATTTTTTCTGTATAACATGTTTATGAGATTTAAGAAATTCGTCGGGTAAATCAACAATTGATAAAATACCTTTATCCATAATTTTTTCTGCATGAGAAAACCAAATTCCNTGTAATTGTAAGATATTATGATCTGGTAAATGTGACCAGCATATATCNCTNGTATCACATCTTTTGGGATTTGAACAGAATTTATGTTTACTTATTGGCAATTCTTTTGATACAAAATTTATTATTCTATCAATATTTGGTTCTACTGAATTANTAATTTTAGTAACTTCATCACTAATATCTTCTTCTTTAAATAATTCTTTTAAAATTAAATCACCATTTCTAACGTATTCCTTATTTGCGTGAAGTAAATAACAATTATTAATTTTTACACCCGCACTTTCCAAAACATATTTTTGGAATGCAACATCATCATAATGTTCTTTTTTTACTTTACTTGAAGATTTAACTTCAATAATGTCCCATCCGTTTTTTGATGGTCTTAAAATATCTACTTTACAGTAAAGTTTGTTTGTTTCAAATGTTGCTTCAAAAATTGGTTTATTATATTCTAATGCAGATTCTGTTTCTTTAGCTGCATTTGAATAATTTTTATATGATGAGTCAATTAATATACCGTCTTCGTAAAGTTTTTGTGCCAATTCTCCAAATTCAACTCCACGTTCAACGGCAAATTTTCCTGCTAAAGAAGGTAATTTAGATTTATCATTAAATTTATGCCAAACGACATTTAAACATTTTAATGAACTTATATAATCGGACTTTGATATTTTTTTCATAAATGAATATTTTAATATAATTATTTAAATTGAATTATTTAAATTAAATCGTCTAATGATTTGAATTTTAGTTCGTGTTTAACATCTTCAATTTTTCTAAATAAACCATTATCGCCAATAAATTTTAAACTGATATCTAGTTTTTCTTCATCAATTATTTTCCAAGAATCTTCATCTCTAACATAAATTTTTAACTTACCTGACTTGGCAATATAAAGAGAATCAAAATATGATCTACCTAGTATTTTTGTTGACTGAGTTTCGGATGTAGAAATATAGAAGTCTCCGTTATCTGCATCTTTGGGTCTATTTTCNGGATATGAATAAATTACCATTTTACAAATTGTATAATTTTATNAAACTTATAAGTCTTGCTAAATTTATATTAAATCTTCGAGAGATTGATTTTCATATTCTGATTTTAATAAATCAATTACATTATTGAAACCTTCTCTGTCGTAATAAATATTTGAACATCGAGGATTTAATCTAATATTTGAATTGCTTATTACTAAAAAGGGTATTACCAATCCCGCAAAATATTGATGATCTCCGGGTATACCGTACATACTCATTTTAGTTTCTGATCCGGATGTAACTAATCGAACATAGGGTTCTTTAATTTCTAATTCGGATTCATTAAATTCATATATTTCTCTATCGGTATAAACTCTCATAATAAAAAAGGGAATTATTTAATTTCCCTTAAAATTATTTTGAAATTCAAAACTTTACCTGCCAATGGTCCTGCAGTATATGCATCATCNCCAGATAATTCTACAGTTTTTTCATCTCCAACATTCATTCCAATTACTGCTTTATCGAAACCAGGTATAACTTGACCTGCTCCAACAGTAAATTCAAAAAGACCTCTTCCTTCGGAAGTATCAATTTGTTTACCATCNACAGTTAACCAATAATCAACTGCAACAGTATTTCCAGACTCTACTTGTGCCATAGAATTATTAAATCCAAAAAGAATTATAAATGATACTATTAGATAAAATATAATTTTTTTAAATTCATTTTTTTTAATTTTCATATAANTTATTATTCCGCTTTCTTATAAGTTTTGACTTTAAGTCTCTACAATTATAAGGTCTTGAAAATAATTGTTCAATACCGGAAATAATGGAATCTTCTTCTGCTATAACAATTAAATCGCACTCATTTTTTGATTGTTCTTCTTCATCAAGTATAAATTCAAGATTGCCATAGGAGTTGGGAATATTTAAACTCCCATTTATATTTACTCTTGGATATATCAGAGAATCAGGAATAACTTCTCCTAACATCTGAGCAAAATACTCTTCGGGTATAATTCCATTAGTTTCTTGATTTAAAATAGAATTTAAAGAAACTCTTCTATGACCTTTTTTAGAAAGTCTTCGAGGATACCATGGTCTTTTTTTCACTGGACTTATTACTTCCGGCGTTAAAACAGAATATAATTCTGAATGTTTTTTTTCTTTTTTGATATTATTTAATATTGAACATAAACTTGATGCATCAAATCTATTAGTACCAATTATATAATCAAGCTCATCAATTTCAGGTAAATTCAAATCACTAACGTAATGATTTTTTTCAAATCCAATTAATCCCGAATACATTGAAGGTTCTTCAGAAATATCTCTTGAAATTAAATAACTTTCAAGAGTGTTACATCGTTCAACTGATTTTTTAATTGATGAATCTCTTATTCCNCCAGTTTTCACTTCAAAAGCTAAAAAAGAAAGATCTCTTCTTAATGCATCATCTATTGTTGCAGTAAGTTGTTTAGAATAAGCCATTAAATAAAGATTGGCTCATTAAATTATAAATAAATATATTGTTAAGAAAATAGAAATAATTATCTAACTAATCCTCTTGCCTTTTTACCTGCAGAAGTTAATCCTCTATATACTCTGCTTCTTTTGTTTTGTATCCACGATAATGATCTATCTGCTTTTATCGATGGGTGATCTCTATCAACCATAATAATTTCATACCAAACTTTTTTACCGTCTTCTCCGACCCAGTATGAATTCAAAACTTCAAGATTTGGATATTTTCTAGCTGCTCTTTTTTCAATCAATGCTTGTTTTGATTGTGCTCGAGTACCTCTTCTTGCATATCTTTTAGGTCTTCTACCACCAGTGAATTTTGGATCTTTAGTTGTACCTTTTGGCATACTTCCTCTAACAACAATAATTCCTTGTTTAGCTTTATAACCTAATGCTCTTGCTCTATCTAGTCGAGTAGGTTTTTCTATTCTTTCAAAAGCAGGCCTTGATCTTAATTCAACTAACCAATTTTTCCAAGCTTCCTTACCAAAATGTTGTTTTGGTTTTTTCCAAAGATTTCTTAAGTGATTGTACATAAATTATTCTTTGGAAGAGCGTTTATAAAGGTTTTCAAAAACAATATAAGGATTTAGCTTTAGTATTAGTATGAGTATATTATCATTTAACGAAATTGTGGATGTACTAATCTTGACATTCGCATTAGGATATATATTTTCTGATATGATTCGAAAACCTAAAAACTTTGATTTTTTGGGAAGTGATTTTAATGATTTTAAATATGCTGCATTGATTGTTACTCCGGCAGTATTANTACATGAACTGGCGCANAANGGTGTTGGAATTTATTTTGGATATGACTCAATATTAAAAATAAGTCTATTTGGATTGGGANTGGGAGTTATATTAAAATATTTTAATTCACCAATAATATTTTTTGTTCCTGCTTATGTTATAAGTTCTGGGGCTTTTGGTAATCCNGAAAATTTTGCACTGTTAGCATTAGCCGGTCCTGCTGCAAATTTTTTACTCTATTGGATATCCGACTGGCTATTAATCTCAAGGAAGTATCCAAAATATAATCATGCTTTTATTGTTTCTAAAAAAATAAATCTCATATTGATGGCATTCAATATGATTCCATTTGGATTTTTTGATGGAGCAAAAGTCTTAGCTGGAAATCCCATGTTATATTGGTCAAGCTTAATTATTGGTGGATTTTTGGTATACAAGAATGAACAAAAATGGAAAAATTATGCAATGAGATTCTAAAATCGAAAAAAAACGATACACCTAAATTAATATATAATTCACAACTCAATAGGTAAAAAATTTATTATTTTAATTAAGTAAATACATAATTATTTTGTTAAAACTATAAACGAATATAAAAGAAATTCATATCAATTATATACTTATGGAAGAATATACTGANCAAAGAGAGATTACTAANGGATTAGTTNTTGANAGAAANTTTACAAAAGAAGATACTTCAGTTTATGATATGTTTAATTATGATTTAAGGAGTTCAATGATTCGTAATCCNGATGGTTCAGTAGTATTTGAAATGAANGATGTTGAAGTACCANACTTTTATTCTCAAATTGCAACGGATATTCTGGCTCAAAAATATTTTAGAAAGCGAGGAGTTCCGACAAAAGATGAGATGGGAAATCCCGTCCTAGGTTCTGAATCAAGTATCAAACAAGTTGTAAATAGAATGGTTGGATGTTGGACGCATTGGGGAAAAGAATTTAATTATTTTAATTCTACTAAGGATGCAAAGGCATACTATGAGGAAATGGCTTATATGATGATTAATCAAATGNCAGTTCCTAATTCTCCGCAATGGTTTAATACAGGCCTTCATTGGGCGTATAATATAGAGGGTAAAGCCCAAGGTCATTCTTATGTAAATCCAATTTCAAAACAACTTGAATATTCAAAAAATGCTTATGAGAGACCTCAACCTCACGCATGTTTTATTTTATCTGTTAAAGATGACTTAGTTAATAAAGGTGGAATTTTTGATTTAGTTACAAGAGAAGCAAGAATATTCAAATATGGTTCCGGAGTGGGAACAAATTTTTCAACAATTAGAGGAAAGGGTGAGCAACTTTCAGGAGGTGGTACATCTTCTGGATTAATGTCATTTTTAAAAATTAATGATGCTGCAGCAGGTGCAGTTAAATCGGGTGGTACGACTAGAAGGGCAGCAAAAATGGTTTGCTTAGATATAGATCATCCTGAAATTGAAGAATTCATTAAATGGAAATCTGAAGAAGAAAATAAAGTAGCTAGTCTGGTTTCCGGAAATGAATCTTGTAAATTACACGTTAATAATATATTAAAAACTGCATTATCCGATGGGGTCGATTTACAAAATAACAAAAAATTAAGGTCTGCTATAAAAGATGCCAACAATTCAAATGTTCCCGTTCAAATGATTGTTAGAGCAATAGAATTAGCTAAACAAGGTATAGGAAAAATTGATTTTAAAAAACTGGATACCTATTACGAGGGTGAAGCATATGGAACTGTATCTGGACAAAATAGTAATAATTCGGTAAGAGTAAACAACAAATTTTTTGAATCTCTAAATAATAATTTAAATTTTAACTTAATAAATAGAACTGACGGAAAAGTGAATCGAGAAGTGTCTGCGGAAAAACTATGGAATGACATAGCAATGAGTGCTTGGATAAGTGCTGATCCCGGACTACAATATGATACTACAATAAATGAATGGCATACTTGTCCTGCCAGTGGAAAAATAAATGCAAGTAATCCTTGTTCAGAATATATGTTCTTGGATGATACTGCATGTAATTTAGCAAGTATAAATTTAGTTAAATTTTATGATGAAGAAACTGGTACTTTTGATATTGAAAGATTTAAACATGCAGTCAATCTTTGGACAATAACTTTAGAAATATCTGTTCTTATGGCTCAATTTCCAAGTGAATCTGTTGCACAAAGAAGTTACGACTTTAGAACGTTAGGTCTTGGATATGCAAATTTGGGTTCATTATTAATGAAAATGGCATTACCTTATGATTCTGATAAAGGAAGGGCTATTGCGGGAGCATTAACTTCCATAATGTGTGGAGAATCATACGCAACATCTGCAAAAATGGCTCAAGTACATGGTCCGTTTTCTAGATTCGAGGAGAATAAAGATCACATGCTCAGAGTAATTAGAAATCATAGAAGGGCCGCATATAATGCAACAAAGGAGTCTTATGAAGGTTTAACGGTATTACCAATTGGACTTGATCAAGATTTAGTTCCAAAAGATATGTTATCTGCTGCGCATCAATCTTGGGACAAAGCACTTGAACTTGGACAAAAACACGGATATAGAAATGCACAAACAACTGTAATTGCGCCAACCGGAACTATTGCTTTAATAATGGATTGTGATACAACTGGAATAGAACCAGATTTTGCAACTGTTAAATTCAAAAAATTAGCCGGAGGAGGATATTTTAAAATAGTTAATAATTCAATTAAACCGGCCTTGAAAAAACTCGGATATAATGACGAAGAAATTAGATCCATAGAAAAGTACGCTGTCGGTCACGGATCAATAAAAGATGCTCCATATATTAATTTTGATTCACTTCGATCAAAAGGTTTTGGTGATACTCAACTAAATGCACTTGAATCAAACGCAAAAGGTGCATTTGAAATTAAATTTATATTTAATAAATTTGTTCTTGGTGAAGAGTTTTGTAAAAATNTAGGNTTTACTGATGAAAAAATGAATAATCCAAATTTTAANATGCTTAAAGAACTTGGTTTTACTTCGGATGAAATATCTGCTGCAGATGAATATCTTTGTGGAAGTATGACTCTGGAGGGTGCGCCGCATCTAAAGGGTGAACATTACAAAATTTTTGATTGTGCAAACAAATGTGGTAAAAAAGGTACCCGATATATTCATCATAACGGACATATTAAAATGATGGCTGCAGCACAACCATTTATATCNGGNGCAATAAGTAAGACNATCAATATGCCAAAAGAAACAACTGTTGAAGAAATAAAATCAGCTTATTACGATAGCTGGAAATATATGGTAAAAGCAGTTGCATTGTATAGAGATGAGAGTAAATTAAGTCAACCATTGTCAACATCTTCAGGAATTAGCGGAGAATTAGATTCCATATTTAATGAAAATAATGAAAGTGTGACTATAACATCGGAGCCAACAAAATTAGAATTAATTGAAAATATCGAACATCATAAAGTTGGTCCTCAGGATCTTTATGTTCATAGCTTTGTAAATACAGAAGGAAAATTATCAAAAATAAAATTAGTAATGCCAAAAACAACACCAAGTAATCAAGAATTACTTGACTTTGTTGGAACAACAATAAGTTTTGCTCTAATGAGAGGATATAGTACAAAAGATGTATTGGATGAATGTTTTTCAGAGTGGAGAGACCACCCAATACTTAGAAAGATTGAGTCTGTTCTTAAGGGTGAACAAACTAATAAAGTTGTTCAGACAAAATTGGGATCTTCAAATGATCAGAAATTAACTCTTGAGGAACCTGAAGAAGATGATGCAATTAAAGCAATGGGATATACTGGTGCCAAATGTACTGAATGTGGTGCAAGTATGATGAGACAAAATGGTGCATGTTTACTTTGTGATGTCTGTGGTGCAACTTCTGGTTGTTCATAATGTCAATATCAACTAAAACGGGAGATAATGGTAATACCTATTTATTTGATGGAAGTAGGATAGGCAAGAACTCGATAAGTATTGATGCGATAGGATCTTGTGATGAACTCAATTCATTAATTGGATTGATACAATCAAATTTCAAAAATAATAAACTAATAGTTCTACAAAATGAATTATTTGTAGTTGGTTCGGATATTGCTACGCCTCTAAATACGACNCATGAAGAAAGAACAAAAAGAATAAAACAAAGACACTTAGATAGGCTGGAAAATGAATGTTCAATTCTTGAAGATAAAATTGGACCAATAACAAATTTTGTACTTCCGGGCGGTCATAATATTTCTGCAAAAATTCAGTATGCTCGAACTGTATGTAGGAGACTAGAACGTAACATTATAAAATTGAGTTTAGAACGAAATGTAAATCAAATATTAATAAAATATATAAACAGATTATCAGATTATCTTTTTTTACTTGCATTAGATATAAATAATGAATTTGGTATAAAAAATAAAGATGTTGATTTTGAAGTTTAAACAAAACTTATTAGTCCCTTATATAGATGAATAATCATTATTGATTTTAATATTATGTTAACGAATGCACTGTCAAAACTAACATACAATAAGAAAAATGCTGCTAAAAGATCTGCCAACCCAAAAATTCTTACTAACATTAAATTATTTTAAGTCTTTAATTTTTATTCTTTTCTGTACCATAGTATCTCGGTCACGGATTGTTACNGTGTTGTCTTTTAGAGTATCATAATCAATAGTTATACAATTTTTGGTTCCAATCTCGTCTTGTCTTCTGTATCTTTTTCCAATGGATCCNGATATATCCATTATAACATTATCATATTTTTCGTTAAGTATAGTATGAATTTCTTGAGCTTTCTCCAATAAACCATCTTTNTTCTGTAATGGAAATACTGCAAATTTATTTAGTTGGATACTTGATGGCAACTTTAATACAATACGATTATCATTATTTACTTTTTCTTGATTCATAAAAATATCCAAAATAGAATAAACTAATCTATCTGTTCCGAATGCAAGTTCCATTATGTGCGGTATTGAACCTTCTGCTTCCAAGTTCTTATTAGACATCTTTTGATGTTGAGATAAATCATAGTCTTTTCTATCATGTATACCTGCAACTTCGATCCAAGATTGAGAATTAGTTTTTATTTCTAAGTCCCATGCATCNTCTGCATAGAAAGCCATTTCATTAGGATTATGTTGTCTAAATCTTATTCTTTCAATTGGAAAACCAAATTCTGATATTATCTTATTTGCNAGATACATCGCTTTTGCGAACGCTCTGCTCTTAAATATACCTTTTTTCAAACAAGATTCAATTGAGATATTTTTTTTTAACTTTCTTTCAGATTGATCTTTATGACTCCATAAAGGTATTTCTGATTTAAGTATATCTTTATTTAATTCAATTTCTTTCTTTTGATCCTCNGAATAAAAAATTTGAGCTTCNGCCTGAGTAAATTCTCTTCCTCTCAAAACACTATTTCTTGGAGAGATCTCATTTCTAAATGCTTTACCTATNTGAAAAACTCCAAAGGGCAATTTCTTTCTATAGAATTCATAATATGATTTGAANGGTAAATAAGTCATTGTTGCTGTTTCAGGTCTATTAAATGCTCTACGATCTACGGAAACTTTTGTTTCCATCATTAAATCATGATTTATTATTTCTTTCTTTAATTCAAGACCATTNGGAGATTTAATTTTTTTATCGATTATAAATTTTAAAAATTCTTTATTATTCATGCTACCTAAATTATAATTATCTGGAGAATCGTTATTTTTAATTAAGAAATCTTCAATTAATTTATCAACTCTATGAACGCCTCCTTTTATATCCTTAATTAATGGGTCAGTAAATTTACCTAGGTGTCCTGAAGCTTTCCAAACTATTTCGGGTGCAATGATGGGGGTTTCTACTTCATGAATTGAATTTTTTGTAAAATTTTTTCTCAAAATATCTTCAACCTTATTTTTTAGTTTTTTACCATTTGGACCATAAGTATAGAATCCTGCAACACCGTCATATATCTCGGGTTCTGGACCCCAAATAAATCCATTTTTCTTCATATAAGAATGAATATCCATATATTTTATCATAGATTAGATTATTAATACTTTCTTTGTCAAGAAAATTTTATATAATATCAGGATAANTTCTATTATGGTAGAAATAATNGGACCAGTGGTTATGACAATAATAATTGGAGCAATAGATCTATATTTTATGGTTAANGATTTGTCAGGTGACGCTAAATCTACTATTGGGCACGGATTGGGTGCACTGATTCCAATTGGAATACTTACTGCAATAGCATTTAATATAAGCTTACTTGATCCTCTGGGAATTGCATTGCTATCAAATAAATATNTTACATTAACNCTNCTTGCAATANTTGGNGCAATAATAGTTCATGCAAAATCNGCTGCATTTAAGGGAGCAAGAGGAGTTGGATCTCATGAAACATGGGCACATAGTTTCATTATTGCAATTTTAATAGCNGCTTCNCCGTTTATTTATCCGTTGATTTCAACATATTTACCCATATAAAAAATGGAAATTTTAGAAAGCATGAATATTCCTTATTCTTTGAATCATAAAAAATCAAATAGAATAAAATTAGAAGTTAATGAAAGCGGATTATTAATATCTGGTAATATAAATAATTATAATATAATTGAAGAATTCATAAATAAAAAAAAATATTGGATCAAACAAAATTGGAAAAAGTATGAATTAACTTTTGGAAAATACATATATTTGGGTAAGGAAAAAGATTCATTAAAACTATTGGATAAATC
>NZAU01000032.1 GCA_002686215.1 Candidatus Woesearchaeota archaeon | reverse complement strand
GTTACTTCTAAGGATTTAATTTATGCAGATGAAGGATTCAGACTTGCACAGAATAAAGATCTCGCAATGGGATCTGAACACAAATTCAAAATCTTTGAAAATACAGACGGTAATGGTACTATAAAACATGGAGGAGATTCTGGAAATCTTGGTATCACGGTAAAGGCTGGAAATACAATTAGTTTTGGTTCAAATGGTACAGCAAATGCTGCACAGTTTACCGCCGGATCAGGATGTAAACTTAAGTTTGGTGGTAATAAAAAACTTGAAACTGTAACGGGTGGTGTTACGGTTACCGGCACACTTACTGCAGATGATATAACTGTTGATAATGTTACTATCAATGATAATACTGTTACGGCAACGAATTTTTCTGGTACGGCAACACAAGCAAATAAACCAAGAATAACAGGAGCAAATACAGCTCTTAATAAAAATGTTGGTATTATTTGTTTAGATGAAACTCCAGAAAATGCCACTACAGGAAGTGGAACTTATCAAGATCTAAAGGCTACTGCCGGATTAAGATTTAATCTTAAAGACAGTATTTTAAAGATTAATGGAGACATAATCGCATTTGCATCTGATGAAAGATTAAAAACTAACATTTCTCCGATTACCGAGGCACTATCAAAAGTTAAATCTATTGATGGATTTACATATAACTTTAATGATACTGCAAAAGAATTGGGATTTGACACTGAAGTAGATTATGTAGGTGTTTCTGCACAGAAAGTTCAAAAAGTTCTGCCAGAAGTTGTTCGTCCCGCACCATCAAGTGATGATTATATTACTGTTCAATATGAGAAACTTGTTCCACTCTTAATTGAGGCAATTAAGGAACTCAGTGATAAGGTTGATGACCTGGAACAAAAATTATCAGATAAATAACTAAAAAGGCATAATGGCAAATTATATAAAGTCATTTAATTTTAGGAATGGGGTACAGGTTGACAATGATAATTTCATTGTCAATGCTGTTGGCCGAGTTGGAATTGGCACGACCGTACCAGAAAAACTCCTTGATGTAAGGGGAAATGCCAAGATTGTAGGACATATTACCGCAACAGATGCGAGTGTAAGTGGAATTGTAACCGTAGGAAGTATTACAATCAACGGAAGCACAGGAACAATTAGTGCTTCTACTTTTAGTGGTTCTGCCGGAGACTTTGGTGATCAGGTAGTAGTTGCCATTGCAACTGATGGATTTATTGCTGGTGCTACTGGATTAACAACAACATCAAATATTGGTATTGGTACTGATTCAACTGCTTTTCAACTACAAGTTGGTGAAGATCCCACAACTTTAGGATTTGGTGTTACGAATGGTCATGTAACAGCAAGTGGAAATTTAAGTATCAGTGGTATTTCTACACTTGGTATCACTACTGTAACTGATTTAACCGNACAACAACTTAATATATCTGGTATTTCTACACTTGGTGTCACCACCACTACAGATTTAACCGTACAACAACTTAATATATCTGGTATTTCTACGCTTGGTGTCACCACTGTAACTGATTTAACTGGACAACAACTGAATATATCTGGTGTATCTACGTTTAGTGATGATATTCTTATTGGAACTGGTGCAACCGTAGGATTTGGTACGACTGCATACTTTAGAGATCATGCAAAGGCAATCTTTGGCATTGATGAAGACTTGCAAATTTATCATTCTGGTGATTCTTCTAATATTAAAGAGGATGGAACTGGCAACTTAAATATATGGGGAGACGACATTTACTTTTATAATTCTGCAGGAGATCAGTTTAAAGCAAAATTTGAAACTGGTGGTTCAGTATTTCTTTATCATAGTAACATTAAAAAGTTTGAAACCACTAACGAAGGTGTANTNGTTTCTGGTGGAACAACNACAGGNNNTTTGAGTGTATCTGGTNTNTCNACNTTNAGTGATNATATNNTNATTGGAGTTGGTGCAAGCGTAGGATTTGGTACGACTGCATACTTTAGAGATCATGCAAAGGCAATCTTTGGTGATGCTAATGACTTACAGATTTATCATGATGAAGCAAATAGTTATATAAGTGATCAGGGAACAGGAGATTTAAGACTTTCCGGAAATGTTGTTAAATTTAATAATCAGGCAAATACTGCCACCATGGTCAAGGCAACTCAAGGTGATTCAGTAGATCTTTACTACAACAATTCCAAGAAGTTTGAAACGATAAACACTGGTGTAACAGTTACTGGTTCGATTGGTATCGGAACATCGGCACCATCTGCTGATTTACAAATCAGAAAGGCATCTGGTNANGCTACANTNGAAGTNATTTCTGATACTGNAAGTGCATCGATCAGTATTGGAAATAGTGTCGGTGCCGGNACNAGTAGTGCATTAATAAATTATGGATCTACCNGTGGATTTGGTGTTTATAGCACTGAACAATCATTTGATATCATCAATCGTGACACCGGTAACATTAACTATTTCTTAGGTAATAGTGCTCCAACAAATTCTGGATTCCGTTGGCATAAAGGATCATCTAATCAATTGATGACATTAACCAGTGATGGTAAGTTGGGAATCGGTATTACAAATCCAGAACAACTTCTTCACGTATCCGGAATATCTACTTTTACTAGTACCGTTTATTTTGGTAGCAATGTATCTTTTGCCGATGAAAGCACAATAGGTGTCACATTAAGAGGTGATGTGCAAAATACCTCTGGTGGTGTAATTGTAGATGTATCAGAGGCACTACTAAATGGTAATGTCAATACAACCAGCGGTATTTCTACATTCAATAGAGTATCAGTAAGTTCTACAATATCTTCGGATAGTTTAATCGTAGATTCTGGTACTTCACACTCATCTGCTAACCATAAATTATCGGTCAATTCATCGAGTTCAAGTAGATTTTTTGTAGCTGAAAGTGGAGCAATAGGAATATCTACAAATGTGGATCTCGATAATTACCCTACTGTTGGAGTATTTTCACCAGCTAGAATTGGAGTTTTTGGTGGAGTTGGTGTCGGAACCACGGCAGTAAGATGTGCCGTTGACTTTGCAGATGCTGGCACTGTCGGCGTTGGAACAACACAACCATATTTCTTACCACCAAAATTAGACACTACTACTAGAAATGGTATCGGAGGAACTGTCACTGGTGCCACAATATATAATATAACATTAAACAAATTACAAGTATATACAGGTTCTGCCTGGGAAACTCTAACCAGTAGTTAAGATGACAATTAACAAAACCGCAAATCCTGGACAAAATATATCATTTTCTGATATTGAAAATGAGTTTGGACAAAATAACGGAAGAGATTTGGGAGAATATAGGGTTTCTCAGACTGTCGGAGAAATGAATAATCTACCTCTTGATGATGATATTCCACAGTCTGGTTCAATTTCCTTTGGTGATTTTGCCCAAAAACAATTAAATGTAATTGTTCATTATTCTGGAACTCAAATACGTCCATCCACTGGACGAGAAAAGTATAGTGCTAATAGTGATGTGACTGTAATCGGAGGTTTTAAAGGTAGACCTTCAAATAGTTCCGGAACCAGAGTCGTATTACATGTCTCAGGTACAATAGGATCCTCTAAAGATAGTCAAGTACATTGTGCCCTAAGAACTGGTGGTGCATGGGAGTCAGGAACAGAATTAGAAGTCAATGTCGGTGGAGAAGGTCTCATTATTGGTGCCGGTGGAAATGGTGGGGATGGTTCTAATGATTATGCGACAGAGGGTGAGAATGGTAAACCAGGATCTAGTGCCTTAGGAATTGCATATACTGTGGATAAAGTAGTCGTTCAAGGTGGAGGAGCCATCCGTGCAGGTGGCGGTGGTGGAGCCGGAGGAGGAGCATCTAGGGAAGACTCTGCGACTGATAGAAGAACCGGTGCCGGTGGAGGTGGCGGTGGTGGTGCCGGTTATCCTGCCGGAAATGCTGGATCTGGAAAATCTGGAGTTAAAGGTGGTGGTTCCGAGGGTGGTGAAAATGGATCTATTACCGATGGTGGTGATGGTGGTGAAGGTGGTAACAATGACAATGAAGCCCGTGGAGGTGGCGGTGGTGGAGGTGGAGCACCAGGAGGAGAAGTTGGAGAAGGAGGAGAAGGTGGAGATAATTCATCAGAAACAGATGGTGAGGAAGGTCAAGCTAATGCTGGAGGTGAAGGTGGCAACGGTAAGGCAACTGGTGGAGAAAAGCATGGAGAATCGAACGGTGGAGAAGGTGGAGCAAATGGATATGCAATAATTGTAAAACCTGGAGTTAATCTTCTTTCAACATCTGGAAGTATAAGTGGTAACGTTCAAGGTGGTCTTAATTTCTCTTAAATAGGGTATATTAATCGTTATTAATTTAAAATACAATGCAAAATATTGAAGTTACTTTATATCAGACTCCTTTTCCACATGCAATCGTGGATAATTTTTATAATGAGGAAGAATTAGAACTTATCTGGGAAGAATTAAAATTTTATACAAAACCAGGAAAATTGCTTGATGCAAAAGATTATGGTGGTGTAGATGGATATACCAGTGCAAAAGCAATTTTATTAGATTCATTATACCAAAATAGAACTGGAAGTGGTGGACTTAACTGGAGAACCATGTCCAACATATTAACTACCAATCGAAAACTATTCACTAGTGGTGTTCTAGATGCTTTTGCCGAAGTGGATGATTGTTGTTGTTTAGCAAATCAAACAAATAATGATATTACAAAAGTAAGATATTATCATAATGGTGATGCATATGATCCGCATACCGATAAAGGATTTCAATTTTTAGCGTTTTCATATTTTTATAAAGAACCTAAGAAATTTGAGGGTGGACAATTATATTTTCCAAAATATGACTATGAAATTCCCTGCGATAATAACTCTGTGATTATCTTCCCTGGATGGGTAGAACATGGAGTACGAGAAGTAAGTATTGAAGATTCTGATTATTTTAGTGGATATGGAAGATATGCTATAACATCATTTTTTGGATGTAAACCAAAATCTGTAAATAATTGACAAATGACTAAAATCCAAGTAGAATACCTTTGTAGAGGTTGATAGGAATACTATGCTTACTAATCATATTATAAGATACGAAGGTGTCATTAGTAGAAAAAAATGTAATGAAATTATAAAACATATTGAATACTTTGAGAATAATAGTTTATTAACTCATAAACAAACTCATAATGTTCATCATCATTCTTATAATTTAAATCAAGAATATTATGATGTTAACTTAGTCTCTGATCATCGAGTTGCAAAAGAAATATTATCAAATTTGCAAGGATGTTTGGATAATTATCTTCAAACTTTTACATTATTGGGAGAGAATCGTTTTTTACTTACAGATGTCAAGTTAAAGAAAATACCAGAAGGTGGAGGATTTCATAACTGGCACTTTGAAAATGCTTCATATTACACTTCTCAAAGATATTTTGTTGCTCAGATTTATTTGAATGATGATTTTGAAGGGGGAGAGACACAATTCCTACATCAGGGACTAATGGAAAAACCTGTAGCTGGTGATGTATTGATATTTCCTTGCGGATATACACATGTCCACAGAGGAAATCCACCACTTGGTGGTGTTAAATATCTTGCCACAAGTTGGGGATGGATTCAACCGGACAATAATTGAACTGTCCACTAGATGTTGACGGGTGATCCTGTATGAGTTATTATATGAAAGTAATCAAGGGACAATCCCATGCTCTGTGAAGTCAAACTCTATGTTGCTGGTCGTGTTTTCTATGAAACTGTTCGTGCCGCAAACTATGATGAANCCCGTGATGTAGCACTGGCACGAAATCCTAATGCAACTGTTGTAAGTGTAAATGCCAAATTCTAATAAGTTTTTAAAACCATATGTTCCACAACCAGGATTACTTGAACCAAACCCAGGTAATCCTTTAGGTTATGTGACAAATGATGGAATGTGGGCGGCAGTTCCGTGTGGCAAAAAGTTTAGCATTATACATAATGGAAGTGTGATTCATCAATCACGCACTTACGATTCAGCACTGAACTTTATTAAAAAGGGGGTCAAAAATGAGGGATCAAAACGGAATCGAAGACAACGAACCGGGTGATGTGAAATGGAATCGAGGATTAGATATCTTCATTGAATCTGTTCACAAACCTGATCCCGCATTACGTCAGTGCGCTCATAATCAAAGATGTTATCATGAACTCATGTGGGTTCGTGAGAACGTGTTAAACTACCTTAAAACACTTAGAAAGCACGATGCATATTCCACGTATCCATGACGGAGATAAAGTAACTTATATTGGTTGCTGTAAGGAGCAGATTAACTGGGGAAACAATGACAATCCCGATAATGTATTAGAGAGAGGAAAAGAGTATACAGTAGAGAAAACTGAGGTTCATACTGCACATACAAAATTAATAATCGAAGGTTATAATGGCAAATTTAATTCTATTTGTTTTTTAAAAGGAGAGGAACAATGAGTCAATTTGATCCAGCAGAAATAGTATTACAGAGCACTGCCAAGTTATTTGAATATGAAAAACTATCACGGCAGATTGAAGAATGTAATGATATGGAAATGTTGAAAGATATGGCAAGATGTTGGATTAAATTGTACATGAAACAACAAGAAACCATGAGAACCATTGGACTTGATCAACAACCACTTCCCAAAAGAAA
>NZAU01000031.1 GCA_002686215.1 Candidatus Woesearchaeota archaeon | reverse complement strand
TTGCAAGACCTGATAAGTTAGAACCATGAAATACAAATTCTTCAGCATTCGTTCTTTCGTTTTCAATATGTTTATCATAATATTCTTTTATCTCATCTCTTGTTATCTTATCAACAGCACTATAAATCATCATGTCGTAATGCATAGCAGGTACTTTTGTCCAGTCTCTAAACCATGCCTCGTTCTTCTGACAATAACCACTATTGTATATCTCATGACATATGCCATGGTCTACTGCAACAAGTACATCAGGTGTAAAGTCTCGATACAAAGCATTACAGCCATATATCTTACCATGAGGTCTTAATTTTTCTAAATCAAAACCTTTTCTACTTTCACCATTGCCTATACAAAATGCTTTCATTTTAAAGATAATTTATATTAATATTAACTCTTCCCTTTGCATTTGTTGTTGAAGTGCTAGAATGTTCTATTCCTGGATTAAACAACAATGCTCTGTTCTCTACTGATTGAATCTTTGTGCCATCTTCTAATTTTGTATAACCATCACAAGTATTAAATGAAAAAATACAACCTTTATGGTCATAATCATAATCTATATGTGGAGCATGTACTTCTATCGTATCTGTTCTTGGATATAAATTTAACTTCATTCTTACTAAAGCTTTCATATTAAGGTAATTATAAAATTGATTAAAATGATGATAATAGGTACTAAAAATATAATCTAATCTGATATTAAATAATGCATGTGTAAAGTAACTCGATAAATCACCTTCACCTTCTTTATGAAATTTATTTATCTTTTTAGTCCAATACCAAGGTATACCTGCACTCATAACAATTTTTTTTAATTCATCAAAGTATTCTTTTGGTAAGAAATTATCTATTACCTCATGTTCAGTTTTCATGTTTTATACCTGTCACCTTACTGTCTTTAAATCTGTCTTTTAATTCTTTTTTTGCTTCTTCTACTGTTAAACTTTTCAATGCATAGACAAATGTTTTTTTGCCATCAATTGTTAAGTTATATTTTCTGTATATGCTTTCTTCTGTCATGCTTCAATGTATACCTCATAAATGTTTAAATACCAATCTGTAAAAAAATGATAGTGTAAAATACCTATCAACATTATTGTTGAACCTACAATATTAACCACTATCAATGACCAATCATTCCATAATATACCTACTATCAACCAACCTGTAATACCTACAAATTGAAAATACATGTTATATGGGTATAGATTCATGGCTGTTGTAACTGCACCGAATATTAATACGATACTTGCAAACCATTTTATATACCAATCTAATCCATTAGATATTTTTTCTTGTACCACTTTTTAAACTCCGGGTCTTTTTCCCATTCTTCATGCAATTCTCTTGCTTCTACTTGACCACTTCTGATACAGTCAGCAAGTAATTGCCACTTTTCTTCTTTTGTAAATTTTTTTACTTTTAAAAAATCATCACTCATAATAAACCTACCAATGTTGCAAATATTAATACTGATAAAAGTATAATATTAAATATATCTAAATCCATAATAGATACCCCACTATAATTATCATTGCATACACCACTACTTCAACATAAGGTGTCCCATTGTTATGACTATCTGTTTTCATAATAACTTCTCCTTTAATATTATTTTTGTTTCTGTTTGATTAAACTTTAAAAACGGTTTAAACTTTTGTACCTTTTTATAAAAATCTGGCCACACAATTTTATCTGTTATGTTTTTATTCCAGTCTCTTATAAAATTCAAATGATAATCCATAATAATTAATGTCTCTTTACTAATCTTATTTCCAATACAATGTCGTAAAAGTATTGGATGCTGACCATCACTAACAGTAACAACATGGTTGGGTTCAGAATTGTCCATATCAATAAGAGACCGTACTCTGCCCAAATCTTCTTTGAAGTAGTAATTTGTTGCCTCTTTTCTTTTTCTGTATTGTAAATATGTTTCATGACTATCTCTTTCTAATAAACTACCTGACCATGCCTTATTCTTTTTAACAAAATTTGCAATCATAAAATCATCTATTTCATCTTGATTATATTTTACACTTAGTTTATGAAACATATATCTGTCGTTTCTTTTTGTAAATGTTTCTAATTTAGTATGTACCATGCCACTATGTTCTGTGTAGTCATACTTGTCTGTGGTAAAATGTAATTTATAAGCTAGATATTTTCTATAAACTGCAAAACCATCATATGTCATAAAGGTAGTTTTCCTCCTTTCTCAATCAAATTAAGACNTTGTGCCTCTATTGTAATTTTTTCTTTTAGNCTTTTAGAAATGTATCTGCCTACTTCTGCTGGGTCAATAGTATTTTCATCACAATAATGCAAGATGGCATCCATGTAAGACATGTCGCCATTGTTTCTTTTGATTTCTTCAATCTTTAAACTAAATTGTTTAGCGTTCATACAGGTAATTTACCTTCACTTTTATTTACAAAATCTTTATACGCTCTAGAATAATATACTCTTGTTTTAAAAGTCGGAGTAGAATCTAATTTTCCCTTTTTAACAGATTTTGTTTTATATAATTTTACCCACTTAGGAAATTTCTTATTTAACTTTATATAACATTCATCTTCTAATTGTTGTGTTCTAAATGTTTTACATCCACCTTCTTTGTTAGAAATCTGATGAATACAAAATTCTTCCATTATTGCATTAGGATAACCTCTAGATAATAATTCTAAATTTAAATGCACATCTTCTGAAATAGGTACATAACACAAGTCTATTGAATCTATAATTTTAGATAATTGTTTTCCATCAACAGAAACCATTGCAAAAATGCCACCATTATAAAATATAGGTTGATTAAATCTAGGTAATATTGTGCCATGTTTAAAACCACATAATATATGTCCTTCATCATGACATTTATTTAATCTATTTTCTAATTCAGTCCAATCATCATCTGTTAATTTTCTTTTAGAACCTTCCATATTAGAAGGTTTACTAAAATATTTTGCATTTCTTCTTTGCACAATAACATCATCATCTACAACTAGGTATCTTTTATCACCTGCCGTTTTATAAATGATTTCTCTAGTCTTTGCAATACCTATATCATTATCTACAACTAGTATATTTTTATCTTTAAATAAATGTTCTTCTTGTTTTTGCACTACAAAAATTACTTTACTTTTTAATCTATCAGGTAGATTATCAAAAAATATTTGCTTATCGTGTCTTTCAAATGTTGGTATGTAAATTACATTCATAATATAAAAATCTTGGGGTGTATTTCTGTGTGCCGAGCATACACCAAGCTCCGGCACTTCTTAAAGTGGTAGAGTGCCTAAACTATTTAACCTCTTGTAATTGTGGATTAACTGTGTCATAAAAAGTCCTTATTGCATTTTGCAATTCTTCTTCATAATCTTTCGGTTCTTTCACAAATGCCTTCATAGAACCATCTTCTGCAGCCATTAGTATGACTATCTGTTCTATCGGTTCATTAAATGTTTCGTTGTACATAATTGAATATGCTGTATATTGTAGGAAATAGTTTTCTACCCACTCCTCGATTCTTTCTTTATTTGCTGTTTTAAAATCAATAACTGATAGTTTACCATTGTATTCTGCAACACAATCTACTTGACCTGCAAGTGTCAAGTTTTTACTATACATAATTTCTTCTACTAATCTAATGTTATTAATTTGGTCTAGATAGGGTTTCATTAATTTAAATAACCCTAATGGTAACACATCACGAATGGATGGTGTCTCGTTCTTCATATATTGTTCTACTAATGTGTGTAGAGATTTACCTCTGTTTGCACATCTTCGCATTTCCCAATTGGCAACATCTTCACCAATTGACTTACGCCATTTTTTAAGTCCTTCAGTTTTTCTCATGCTCAATACTGAAGTAACAGACGGATAGTTTACGCCGTCTATATCATAAAATCTGTAATCACCGACTTTCTTACCTTTTGTTTTAGGTAATACTGTCTTATCAATATCTGTATGTATAAATTTCATATTAATTCTCTATTATTTAATCTACCTATTATATAACAACCAGCAAAGAATGTCAATGCTGGTTGCTACTATTTATTATTTAGGATATACTGAAGGTGCTTTTACAGATGATTTTGTAAACTCTGGATAAGCATCCAGACCACATTCAGATACATCAACTCCTACTTCCTCATCATCATCAGATACTCTTACACCCCATGTTAGATGTATTGCATACCAAAATAATGAACTGACTACGAAAGTCCATAAGAAGATTACAACTATTCCGTATAACTGTGCTGATAGTGTTCCTGTAGTAAATACTACTGCAAGTAATCCCCATATACCTGCTGTTCCGTGTGCTGATATGGCACCAACAGGGTCATCTAACTTCATTCTATCTAAAGCGATGATTGAGAATACTACTAATAAACCACCAACTGCACCTATTATTGTTGCAAGTCCTGGTGTTGGTGCTAAAGGTTCTGCTGTTATTGAAACTAGACCTGCAATTGCACCATTAAGTGCCATTGTTAAGTCTGATTTACCGAATAATATTTTAGATACTAATAATGCACCCATAACGCCCCCAGCGGCAGCCAAGTTTGTGTTTACAAATATTTTCGATACTGCATTTGCCTCTGCAACATTTGATACAATTAATTCTGACCCACCATTGAATCCGAACCAACCTAACCATAGTATAAATGTACCTAGTGTTGCAAGTGGTAAGTTTGCACCAGGCATAGCGTTTACTTTGCCGTCTACATATTTACCTTTTCTTGAACCTAGTACAATAACACCGGCAAGAGCCGCTGTCGCACCACATAAGTGAACTACACCTGAACCAGCAAAATCTAAAAATCCTGCCTCATCTAGGAATCCACCACCCCATTTCCAATAACCTTGAATAGGGTAAATGAAACTTGTCATTATTACACAAAATAATAAAAACGGCCATAGTTTCATTCGTTCTGCAACTGCACCTGATATAATCGAACATGCTGTTGCTACAAATACAACTTGAAAGAAGTGGTCTGCCATATATGAATAATATACATCGCCACCACTAGCAAGAACTGCCTCTGTTGTATTATCTTCACCTAGAAAGAATAATAATTCACCTGAGTACATTATATTATATCCTATAATCATATAACATAAACATGCTATTGAGTATAGTGCTATATTTTTTGTAAGGATTTCTGTTGTGTTTTTAGCTCTGACAAGACCAGATTCAAGCATTGTGAACCCAGCGGCCATCCACATAACAAAAGCACCCATTACAAGAAAATATAGCGTGTCTAGAGCATACGATAACTCTACTACTGTATTTTCCATCATTTACCTCTTGTTTTTTAAGGTGAGCAATCTCACCATTGTTAATTATAGTCAGCAACCTGACTGTCTATCATAATATAGTTTTCAAATCTTTTAACTTCTCGTTAATTTTAGCACTTTATCAATTTGTGCTTTTATAATAGGTGCCCTATTAGGCCAGTATATATAATCTTCTTCACTTTTTGCTAGATTATATAAGAAAGGCAATATCACTTTTTCTAATTCTTTAAATCTTGCCTTTGTTTGTTCATCTGTTATTTCTTTTGTAACAGTATCTTTTTCAGCAACTATCTGCATGACTTCGTTCATCATACTTTTTATAGATGATACATCAGACTTAACTTTTGCTAATTCTAAGTTAGTCTCTTTGTTCTCACCTACTACCACCTTTTCTTCTACTGGTTTTTGATTGACCGGTGTAAAACCATAATCTTGGTCTAAATCAAAACCTCGCATATAATCAGGTATATCTGCCATTACTTCTTCCTCTTGTTCATGTGTTTTTCAACAACTTGTTTGGTCTTTATATCTTTGATAGACTTGTTGCCATGTCTCTCTGCAAGTGCTGACCTAGGATGTGCTTCTGCGATTCTGGATAGATTTTCTTTCCATCCAGAATCACCTTTAATTCTTCCGACACCTGCAACTATATTTATACCTGTATGCACCTGTTCAACATCAGGATTATCTTTTAAATATTGTTCTTTTTCAGATATCTTTAAAAAGACATCTTCAACAACACCTGTAGTTTTATTGTGAAAGGTATAAGTAGGCATTAATTCATGCTCTCTAATGCTTTAGTAAATCTATTTGCATGAGACCTTTCTGCCTTTGCAAGAGTTTCAAACCAATCTGCAATTTCATCAAAACCTTCATCACGAGCAGTCTTTGCCATGCCTGGATACATGTCTGTATATTCATGTGTCTC
>NZAU01000030.1:7062-13180 GCA_002686215.1 Candidatus Woesearchaeota archaeon | reverse complement strand
TCATATTCATAACTCCTTTTGAAGTTAATCTGTTTTTCATTACTGATAGAGGCAATTGACCTGATAATTCGATTACAACATTATCAAAATCGTTCATTTTTTCAAGTTGAACAAATGCACTTTCTGGACCGTCACATACTGTACAAACAGATGTTGCATTCTCAATTAATATATTTCTAGTTTCTGCCTCTGACCTTATTCTTGAATAATCTATATTTCCGGCTGCATCCATTACGATTATTCCGTCTTTTGAATCAAAGCTATTGCTTTTTATCATATTTAATAGAAAAGTTGTCTTTCCTGCACCCAAAGATCCACCTAACAATGTGACGTTAGGTAGATTATTTGTTTTATTTTTTTGTAATTCTAAATTTGATGTATCCAAATTTATCATGGGTAAATTTCTCTTAGGCATTATTATCACCCACATTATTAATGAAATCTAAATTTTTATTTGTTTTTTCATATATATTCGTTCCAAAATAACTATTATACCAGCTTTCACAACTTTTTTTATAAATTGAAGATAATGTCTTGAAGTAATCTGATTTATCTTGTTTTTGAGTTAATGAATTTTTTAATTTATCAAAAGATTGAGAATTATTTTTTATAAATTTTTCAAATTCTTGATTATTTCCTTGTTCAAATGATCTCAAAGTTTCTGAAAAATTAATGCATACTAATGGATCAATATTTTGATTTTTAACAAATTCTACATCTTTATCATTAGTAACTTTGTTTAAAATTGGAATAACTTTAACATCCGTTTGATTTATGAAATTCTTGTAAACAGATATACTTTTTTTAGTTGGTTCTATAATGAAAAATAGAACGTCAAATGCCATATATAGTGATGTTCCAAGGATATCTACTCCTGCTGTTGCATCCATTATTATGTATTCATCTTCTTTGTCAAAAGTATGATGTAGTAATATTTCTAACGGTTCCAATTTAGTATGATAGCAATTTACTCCGGAATCTTCTTCTGTGTATGTTCCAATAGTTAGTAATGAAATATTATCTTTATTATTTGTCATAGATTTTAGAAATTTGTCAGAATCTAAGTTTTTTATTAAATTTGAATATTTATTTGGTAACGTTGAACCTATCATTTGTGATGATAATATATCTTCTCTTGCTCCATGAAAATATTTTGAAACTTCTAAAGAATGATCACCAAATGGTTTAGATGGAGACATTTGAAAGCATTCGTGTGCGTGTGCATTAACATCTGCATCAATAAATAATACTTTATTATTTCTGGCTATGTACTTGGCAAAAGCGGATGATATACTTGTTTTTCCAGTTCCTCCTTTACCTATAAATCCAATTCTCATCATATCCCTCTATAAGGAGGCTTTAAAAGCTTATTGATAAGCATTATCATTTAAACTAGTGCCTCAGGCGGGATTTGAACTCGCGACCTCTGCATTACCAATGCAGCGCTCTACCATGCTGAGCTACCGAGGCTTAAAATTAATTTTTATATTATAAATAAAAAGGTATTTATTTTAATTTTGGAACTTTGATTTCAAAATCGCACGTTTCACAATTAAATATTATTCCGAGTTTTCTTTTACTTTTACCGGTTTTAGGATCTTTTATTGTTATTTTTTTCCTTAGGAATGGCATTACTTTTGAATGAGAGTGACCTTCCGGGCAAGTATATTGAATATTTGCATTTAATGAATCTTCATATTCTTCTTTTTCAACTATATAGTTACATTCTGGACAAACATATTCTTTGGATCTGGATTTTACTTTTTTTGTTCGAGGATCCACTGGTTTTCCCATTTGAGCTTTACCACATTTTGTACAATCTTCTCTAAATACCCATAATTTAACAAGTCCAAACTCATCTTTTCTACGAGTAAAATATACTAATTCTGACATAGATTTTGGTTCTCTCATATTATGTACCTACAATGGCATTGTCCCCACTTTCTGACAATTGCTGAATGGTATTTAAAATCATTGTTATTAGATAAAACTTTGCAATCGGATATACAGATTTCATTACTACCTACTTTGTATCTTTGATCTATGTATTGATTACCTTCGGAATCTGTAATCACCTTATTTGGATATTCAATAATAGTTGAACTAATGTCTTCTTTTTGCGAATTGATATTTACTAAAAAAATNNNCAATAATAAAAATAATATGATGTTTATTTGATTTTTCTTAATTTTCATAAAAATATATTTATCTCTATTTTAAAATACTTACTCTGCAGGNGGCAATCCNTAGTCTTCTAAATCTGGATCAAAAGTACCAGACCTACAATTGTCTTCGCATCGTTCTGCATATTCCTTTCCNGGATATCTGTATTTACAAGTTTCACAAACAAAATGTTCGTTTATTTGTTTTACCATAAAAATGCTGTTTTTTTTCNGTTTAAAAATGTATTGTATTAACTTATTTTGCTANTACTANTGTGCTTACGTNTAATGCTTTTTTAATAATGTCTGTATCNTTAAGACCATCAATTATNCCCACAACAACGATATTTGTTATTTTATTTTTGTAATTTTCAATATCTTTACCNGGTAAATTTGTTAATTCATTCATTATGTTTTTATGGTCTTCCTGTATTTTATTAATTAAATTTAATGCACGTTCTCGTTCACTATAATCTAGATGGTCCATTCTCATTGTATTAACTTTGGTATCNAGATCAGATTTTTTAATTCTCCATCCGCCAAAATTTCCTAAAGCTCTCCTAATNACTCTTCTATGACGTATTAATTGGTTTAAGTCAGATCTTACTTCNCTTAGAGTTCCCCACTCAAGAATTCCNTCTATCAAACCATTTCCNTAAGTATCACTAAGAGTTGGTCTAATTAAAACATAAGTATCTTTATTTTTAGATTTTTCATCATCATCAAATCCTTTTATTCTTCCTCTAGAATCTAAATGATAATAGTGGGGTCCGTTATCTTCTTTTTTAATAATTCCAATACTTACTATAAATATTAAACTTAGAATTGCAATGAAAATTATTTCTATCATATATGAATATTGATTAATCCTTTATTAATTTCTCGATAAATGCAGGAGGCAGGATTCGAACCTGCGAAGGCACTAAGCCAATGGATCTTAAGTCCATCCCATTTGACCGCTCTGGAACTCCTGCGGTAACTTTCTAATTTAAGTATTATTTAAAAAATTAACTTATTCAGATGATATATATAAATAATATANTGTGTATATCTATTATGNTATGGAGATTTATATCNGATAGTATAATTTTTGCATTTCCNCTGATGTTATTAGTATCTGGATCTGANGCNTTTCTTGTTATAATTTATTGTGGTNTAATATCATTATGNAATGAACTTATTAAGGTTTTAACAAANGTTAGAAGACCTGACAAATCAGATTACTTATCTTTTCCAAGTAACCATTCAAATATTTCAATGTTTATAGCATTATTCTATAATTTATATCCTCTTTATCTATGGTCGTTTTTGGTAGGATACTCTCGATACAAGCTAAAAAGACATTCTATCTACGATATATTATTTGGATTTATTTTCGCTTTTTTTTGGATCTTTTTTTACCAAAAAAGTCTATCTTTTCTCTATCTAATCTAAAGAACAACATATAAAGTAAAGGTAGTAAACCNACTGTATTAATTACNAATATTGCTACAAACCACCAATTTTGATTGTTTCTAGCACTATGCCATAATCCGAAACCTTGAATAATCAAAGCNACTAATGAAATTAGAATTATTGCACTCATTGCCGATACATCAGACATAACCATTGTTTCATAATTTGCCATAAATTATATATCTTATTTCATATATAAATTTTACATATAATTTAGTAATGAACCGCCGTTTTTCTTAAAATTATATTCGTTAATTTTTGCACTTATTAGCATATCCACTTCATCAAAATTATTTTCATTTATAACTTCTGCAGAAAAATATTCTCTTATAACTTCTTTAATGAGCTTTTCACTGTCTTTTTGTGTGATATTTCTAAATTGTTTTGAATATTCTATAAGCAGTGATTTTACAAGTTCTTTCTCTAACTCAAAATTATTTGGTCTTATTGTTTTTATTAATTTGCTAAATTTTTCAAATTCTTCTAATTCATCNGATTTTGTTAGAAATGATAATGAATGATCTGCATAATCAATGTCGCCATAAGTTTTAGAATATTCAAATAGNGAACTAAATATTGGAAAATTTGGTGGCATACCNATCATTATAATTTGNTTTTTTGCCCTNCCNAGAACTACGTTTAATTTTTTAAAATCTGAAAATACAAAAGATGCATTTGATGTTAAATCAAAAATNAATAACTCTGTTTCTTGTCCCTGAAATTTATTTATNGTATTTATTTTTACNGAAGATAAAATTGAATAAGCATTCTTTATCCTAGTTTTTTCATCTANNTATTTTTCACCTAAAATATANTCNGGNTAAGTTATTATAAATTGNTTAATTAAGTTTGCCTGNGCATTAAATGGAGTTATTATACCGATATTTTTTTTGTCATATTTTTTTATCGCTTCTCTTAATTTCATTAATATCAAAATTGCATTTCCAATATTCATATATGAGTTTCTTCCATTTAACTCAGTTTTAACGGGGTTAAATATACCTCGATTATCTTCCTCAAAAGAAGTCTGATTTGGAAATATCCATACTAATTCATCAGAATTTATAATTTCTCCAAACTTCTTAGCCCTGGTGTAATTAGTTTTAGATTCAACTAAATTAACCATCCTGTTTTCATAAAAATTTTTGTTAATAAAATCAAATATTTTTTTTGGATTTCTAAAATTCTCGTTTAAATATACTGTAGAATTATACTTTTCAAAATATTCAGAAAATACTTTGAATCCTGATTTAGTAATTAAGTCAATCTCTTTGGATGTAAAATTATGAGACAATCTCTCTAACAATTTTGTCTCAATAAAACCAGATAATTGATTTCTATCACCACAAATAATTAATTTATCGGTAACACTATATGGAATTAATATTTTTGATATTTCTGACATTGAGGCTTCATCGATTATAGCTACATCAAACTTTTGTTTCTTTAAATGTATATGAATCGAATCTAATGTTGATGCAATTATTTTGCTATCTCTTATTACTGATTTTAAGTCTTTATTTTTTGTTTTATTTTTTATAGAATATTTTTTTAATGAATCATCAGTTATGGATATTTCATTTCCGATTCTTAAAATTGAATCACTTTCTATTTTATTTAATATATTATCTATACTTATATTAGTTGTACCTGATACTAGGATTTTCTTATTTGTTGTTAAGTAATTATTACATATTTCTGCAATACATTCTGTTTTTCCGGTTCCGCCTGGACCTTCAACAATTAAAAATCCAGATTCAGATTCATCTATAAGATGTTTAGCCTTTTTTATAAATTCGTTTTGACTTTTTGTAAAACGTTCGATAACAGTTTTATTTTTAATTTCATTACTGGATATATCAATCTTTTCATTAGAATAGATTTTATTTATTATTTCTATTTTTGACTTATCTAAAGTTTTAATATTTTCAATTAAGTTTTCTATTAAAAATAATAAACTATTGTTTATNACNACTTCAACTCTTGAACCNGGAGTTAGATCTATNTCATCTATTGTCTTNAANTGNTATTTTCCGTCNCNATAGTGGTCNACTACAAGATCNTTTTTATCAATTGAAACTATNTCTGANACATTTAACTTNGGATTATTTTCAAGATTTAGAGTTATATTTGTACCATCAAAATATTCNACTGTCCCAATAACNACTTTTTCTTTATTATATTCAGAATAGTATTCATATATGAAATTCAAATACTTATTCAANGTACTTATAAGCTCCATAGGACAATTTTTTATATTNCTATAAAATAATTTTTATATGAAAACATANACTGACAAAAAAGGATATCTTNGATATAAATCAAATAACAGATTTATTCATAGAATTNTNGCTAAGTCANTATATAANNANACTAAATTTAAGTTTTCTGAATGCTTAGTNTACCATNTAGANTTAAATAAGAANAATAATAAAANTTCTAACTTNCNTATAATAACACCCGATGATTTATCTNANTTCAAANCNAANTTAAAAATAAAT
>NZAU01000030.1:0-7057 GCA_002686215.1 Candidatus Woesearchaeota archaeon | reverse complement strand
AGATANTNGNGACTTAAAANTNCAAAAATATTGTAAANTTNTTNAAGATGATACTCATCTTAANCTCTGTTTTTTAGAAGGAATTTTAAGAAAATCAAAACTNCCAGTAATTATCAATGAAAAAGATGTTTCAAGATTGAAAAATGAAATNAATTTTGAGCGTAAATTTTTGAAACAGTCAATGTAATTTTGAAACAATATATATAGCTATTGTATTCATTTTTTGGGTCGATGAATTATATAATACAAAAACATCTTAATATTGTATGATTAATAATTTAAGAGATACAAGGTACTTCAAAGAATTAGTTTCTTTATATTACCAAGGTAATTTTCAAGAATTAAATGATTATCCTCATAAAAAGAANTTATAATTATTTATATTTCTATATTATGGATATTAATTAGTTCTTCTAAAAATATCTTTTCTCTATCNTTNATGAAATTTTTATATTTTATTTTGCTTATCAGATATTCTTTATGACTATTTGTAATGTAATCTTCATTACTCCATGTTTCTAAGATTTTAGATCTTAATCCGTATGTTCTCTCTGCTATGGTTGACTCATAAGATAACTCTTGTATATTTTTATGACGTGTAAAAAAATATGTTAACTTGTTAGTTGTTGGTTTTCTAGATAAACCGTCACTAGTATGAGCATCAATAATTGAATAGGCTGTGTATGGTCTTTTTTCAAGGTAGTCTAATATTTTTCCTCTTTCTTGATTTTCTCTCATAACCATTATTTGGCTTATATCTTAAATTCTTTAAAGTTTATCAATTTTTGCTGCAATAATAAAATCATTCTGATGTAAACCTCGAATGGCATGTGTAAATAATTTAATTTTAACATAACCCCATTTTAATATTATATCGGGATGATGACCTTCTTTCTCAGCAATTTTTCCAACAGAATTTACAAAGTCTAGAGCTTCTTTAAAATCTTTAAATTTATATTCTCTTACAAGGTGGTGTTTATTTACAATTTTCCATTTCGGAATGGCTTTGTTTAAAACTATTGCATCTTTAATTGATATTTTTGGTTCTCCGCCTTCGCAAGGTACACATTTTTGTTTATGTAATGACATTTATTATTATGATCTTATTCATTTATTAATTTGATTGATATCTTTAAATTTACCAAAATCAAAAATTTTGTCAGAAAGTACATAAACTTCAAAATTANTAATATNATCAATAAACGGTGAATGTGTTGAGTATCTTGTTATATCTGTACCAAGATTTAATAGGAAAGCGGAAGGTTGTACAATTAATTCTTTATTTTTATACTTNCCAACTAAAAAACACTTATATTTTTCTGAAAAGCTACCGTCNGATATAGATATTGCGGGGTGTTCATGTCCGATTATAATACCNTTATATTTTTCTTTAACTTCTANTACTTTATCNCCGTGACATATTAAATAATCATCAATTATCTTATAGTCAGATACCTCTATTTCATGTTTTTTAGCAAGAGGTCCAATAAAATTGTCATGATTTCCCTTNACAATTATTGTTTCACATTTTGATTTTAGAAATTCTAACATACCTCTGACTTCTCTCCACTCGTGTCTTGATATCCTTCCAAATTCATGTTTTAAGTCTCCGTTTATTATGATTTTTTTAGGCTTAATTTTTTTTATTGTTTTTTCAATTCGTTTAATTAAATTATCATAATTATTTGCNGGTACAAAAATACCACTCTGAATTAAATCNCCTTCNTATCCCAATTGNAAATCCGATATTATCAATGTTTTAGATTTATTTAAGTATACAAAAAAGTCTTCAAATCTAACCTTACTATTTATTTTCATTTTCCAATTCTTTTAATTAATGCTTCATGCATTCTNCGTATAAANTCTCTTTTGTCTTCNAATTTAACTATATCCATATATCCTCTAGTTATAAGATTCATTGCAAAAGGTGTGGGTATATCTGTACTAATATTTTTAACTTTGATTTTTCCTTTTTGAATATCTCCTACGATTGATTTTGCATTTTCAATATCCATTAAATCCTCCATAACNTCTCNTCTTGCTTCTTTAAGAACTGGNAANTCTTCNGATATCTCTCTNACTGCATTAATTAATATCATTGCACCNATTTGTTGTCTNCCTGCTGACTTTCTTCTTCCTCTGTAACTTCTTAATATCATTAATGATCTTCCTGCACAATGTCTAAATCTTCTTTTTAGAACCTCTGAATATTCAAGAGAATTTCTTAAATGACTTTCAATTACTTCGGGAGTTAAATTCATCAAACTTTGTATAGCTTGAATTTTATCTGTATCTGCTGTTATATAGAATCCATTGTCATTAATTGAAACTGAAACTCCCTTTCTTGTTCTTTTTGTTAAATCATAAGCNATTGCTCTGGATAATGCATCATTAACTCTTCTTCCGTAAAGTGTATGAAAGACAGTGTATTTTTTGCCACCATATCCTTTATAGAACTCTACTAATATCTTTTTTGAATGAGGAATTTCAGAATAGACATGTTGTTCTCGGAAATATTCATATATTGAGTTGGCTGCAAAACTATCAACATAAAGATAATCATTTATGTATTTGACAATTTGTTTTTTTGTATATTTATTTTCAAACATATCGGACATATATTTTCTAAATTTCTGTATATCCATGGCCAAGTCATAACTTAATGGTAACGATTCTGAAAACCAACTTGGAACTGTTGGAACTCTTCCCGGCATCGGAGTAACTTGCACTGTCATACCTCTGGCATAATTATATCTATATGTTTTTCCGCCAAGTACAAAAATATCTCCNTTCTTTANTTTTTCCAAGAAACCTTCATCTAAGCTACCAATAGTTTGATTTCCTATTTTAACTCGTATATATGATTCGTCAGGAATTGTACCAATATTTGTCGCATATATTACTCTAGCCAACCTTCCTCGTTTTCCAAGCATATTCTCTTCTTTGTCAATCCAGATTTTAGCATAAATATATCGATCTTCTAAACTTGAATATTCTCCTGCCAAATAGGACAATAATTCGTTATATTGTTTTTTTGTTAATCTCTGATAACAGTAACTTTGCTTAAATAATTTGTATAATTTTGTAATGTCTTGTTTAGCATATATTGCCTCGCCATATATGTGTTGTGCCAATACATCTAGACAGTTTGTAGGTATGTCCACTCTATCGATGTTTCCATCTTTTGCATTTTTTAGCATCACGGAACATTCAACTAAATCATCTCTATCTGAAACTATGAATCTTCCTTTGATTTTGGAATGTAATTGGTGTCCGGATCTACCAACTCTTTGTAAAGCTCTTGCTACAGATTTCGGTGATCCCACCATCAATACTAAATCAATTGAACCAATGTCAATTCCTAATTCAAGAGAGGTCGAACAAACTACAACCTTTAAGTCTCCATTTTTCAATGATTCTTCTGTTTTAATTCTCTCATCTTTTGAAATTGCTGAGTGATGGGCTTCGATTTTATCTCCGTACTTTCCTCTTAACTTATGAACGATCCTTTCCGTACCGCTACGAGTATTTGTAAAAATTAAAGTAGTCTTATGACCATCAATTTGTTCTTCCAGTAATTTATAGAAACTTTTGTTTAGATCTTTTTGTGTTGTCTGCATTATATTTTTTACCGGACTAAGAACTTTAAGATCGAGTTGTTTTGCAAAAGAACAATCAACTATTTTACATTCCCTTAATTTACCATTTTTATATCCGACTAAGTATTTTGCTACTTCTTCAATTGGAGAAACTGTTGCCGAAAGTCCAATTCTTGTATAATCTCCTGCTAATTTTGTTAAACGTTCCATGGATAGGGACAAGTGCACACCTCGTTTATTCTGTGCAATAGAATGAATTTCATCAATTATCATCCATTTTACTGTTTTTAATTTTTCAGAAAATTTAGGTGAAGTTATCATAAGTGCAAGTGATTCAGGAGTTGTTATTAAAATATGTGGAGCTTTCTTAAGCATCTTTTGTCTTTGATATGGAGTTGTGTCTCCTGTTCTAACTCCNGTTCTTATACCAAGGTCTTTTCCTACAACTTCTTCAATTTCAGATAGAGGTTCAATCAAATTTCTATTTACATCATTGTTTAAAGCTTTAAGAGGAGACACATAAATACAATAAACAGAATCTAATAATTTTTCTTGTTTCGAGAGTATTGTTAATTCGTTTAATATTGATAAAAAACCACTCATTGTTTTTCCTGAACCAGTTGGTGCAGAAACTATTGTATTTTTTTTGTTATGTATATTATGAATAGCTAATTTTTGNGGAGGAGAGAACTTTTTATATTTATTTTTGAACCATTTGCTTATATTACTATCTAGAAATGAATATATTTCNCTATCTTTTTTCTCTAATTTTTCATAACTTATTGACATATACTGGCTATATTATTCGGTATTTAAAGCTAACTAATATGCATATCNAAGAATTTTTTAAGTTCTTCAAGATGGTTTTTTATTTTAACGGAATTCCACTTTTTTATTATTTTACCTTTTTCGATATAGAATGTNGATCTATCTGTTCCCATATATTCTCTACCCATAAATTTTTTTAATTTCCATACGTCAAACTTTTTATTCAATAATAAATCTTCATCTGATATTAGATTTATTTTTAGATCGTGTTTTTTAATAAATTTTTCATGAGATTTTATACTNTCTTTACTTACNCCAATTATTTTAATTCCTTTTTTATTAAAATAATCTAAATTAGTTGAATACATGACAGCCTGGCTTGTACATCCTGGTGTATTGTCTCGAGGATAAAAATAAAGAATTAGTCTATCTATTTGTTCTATATTTATTGGACCTGAAGTTGAATTATATTCCATAACATTTATCTAAAGATATTTATATAAATATTTTCTAATTTCATATGAACGTACCAAGTCATAAAACTCATGAAGGTCATGATCACAGATCTATGATCTCACGAAGAATAATCGCAGATTGGATTTTTGGAATATTTTTTGTTACATATATATTTCTAATATTTTTAAAATATTTTTTAGAAAATCTACAATAATTCATAAAAACCAGATTTGTCTAATGCCAAACTAATTATTTTGTCTAAACTTGATTTATCTATAGATTTTGTAGATATTTCTGCATCTGAAAATAAAGTATTGAAATCAAATCTATTCTCTATAACATAGTCTTGATTCAACTCTTCTAAAGATTCATATCTGCTTAAATATGAAGATAATTCTATTGCAGTTTCATGTATTTTTTTGTAATTGTCCATACTTTTTATTCAAAAATTTATTTATAAGCTTATTTAATAAACTTAATATGAAATGCGGCTTTTGTGGTCATGATTCAGATTTAATTTGGGTTCATGGTCATGGACAATGTAAAAATTGTGGATACAATATTGATGAATGTTGCAGAGGCGAAACTTGTAATTAACTATATTTGTAACCGTCTTCTTTACTTCTAATTTGTCCAACTCTCATAAGAAGTATACCGTAAATTACTTTAGATAACACATCAGCTACTGAAAATATAATTTGTCTTGCTACTACGCCCCATTCTCCGTATCCAAGAATCGGCATATAATATGCAATAGGATATAAAGTCCAAGAAAATAAAAACAATATCCAAATACTTGCCATAATTTTTCCAGCAGGTTTAGACAGATCTTTTATTGCACCCTTAATTATTCCATAAATCAAATATAAAATATGTATAAAGAAAATAGATGAGATTATACCGTAGTTAATAAACATTTTAGGATCTGTAACTTCATAGAATTGACCTACATATCCAAGTAAAATCATTGCTGCTCCGGAAATGAAGAACCAGTTTCTTTTTGTTATAAATTCTTTTTGAGATAAATTTACAATAAATAATATTTGAAATAATAACATTGGTACATCAATTAACCAATTAAGATATCTATATCCGTTTGAGAATAAGTCTGCTCCGGAATCTAAAACATATTTACCTATTTCGGGACTGAATGTAAATGCATTTTGCCAACTTTGTGATTGATAAAATAGTATGATAAATGCCGAAGTCATAACCACTATAGAAAGAATTCCCGAAGTTCTATACTTTGGCGCATTTGTTTTCAAACTAAATGCAAAATAAAGCAGAGCTGCAAGCATTATTGTATAAGTAACAGTAAGTGATTGAGCTATAAGATCATGCTGAATGGGCGTATACTGAAATAAATTTTCATATACCATATTTATAGTTTAATTACTACTTTATATATTTTTATAACGATTTTTTGTATCCTTAGAAAAATTATTTTCAACCATATGCCTTAGTTGGTCTTCAAAATTGTATAAATACATAATATTTAACCAATCGTATTTGTTGTTGGACATATTCCAATGTTTATTGGTTGTATCTATCAAATTTATTTTTGTCCTTAAACCGCTAGGTGATATTAATGTTGAATTTATGCTATTGAATGATGGTTCTTTTGTTTTAAACATAAGGGATAAATTCATTAAATTATCTCCCTCCATGCAGTCTATCTCTAATTTATATTCGGGTAATTTTGAATTTTTTATTAAATTTTTATAAAACTCCGGTAGAATTTCAGGTATGTAAACCTTATTGTTAATGAAGAAAAAATCTCTATCTAAATTTTTTAGTCTATTTTTAGCCCCCTGAAATCCTCTTCTATGAACCAATTTTCCATCTTCTCCTCTCAGAGTTCCACTTTCTTTAGCAAATTTTTCTTTGTTGGTTAGATTAAAATTTAATTTGGATACATTGTTAATATTCTGAGATTCAAATTGTGTTCTTGCTACCGATAATTTCCAATTAGATAATTCAATAATATCTTCAAGATTCATTATAACCTCGGTTATAACTTGTATCCACTTTATCGAAAATATACTCTGAACCTTCATTTGTATCTTGGTATGATCCAACCAATTTCATAAGATCTCTATGATTATGTTTACCTGGTTCTGAAGTTTTCACAAAAGATAAATGATCAATTAAATATGGTGTTTTTTCATCTACCACTATGTTATGATCATGAAAATCTGCAAATAATATTGATTTTGAGTTTAAATTTCCAACAA
>NZAU01000162.1 GCA_002686215.1 Candidatus Woesearchaeota archaeon | reverse complement strand
TGAAGAACTCCGTGGTTTGGCTGTTGAAAATAAAGTTCGAATAGTTTCTGCAACTCAAACGACAAGGTCGGGATATTCCAATACTGATGTTGGTTTGGAAGATACTTCAGAATCATTTGGTCTTCCTGCAACTGCTGACTTCATGTTTGCTCTAATATCAAACGAAGAACTAGAAGAACTAGGTCAAATCAAAGTTAAACAATTAAAGAATCGTTACAATGATCCTGCTGTTAATCGTGCATTTATAATTGGTGTAGATAGAAGTAAGATGAGATTGTATGATGTAGAACAATCTGCTCAACAGATTGTAGATAGTAACCAAGAGTCAAAAGAGAAAGTTGAGAGTCCTTCAGGTCCTCAATCGGTTGATCCTTATGACAAGTTTTCAGGATTTAAAGTATGAAGAAAAAACCAATAAGAAAAAGAAAACCGTCTATCTATTATAAAACCGAAATGGTTAAAAAAGGCAAACAGATTATATGGCGTGCTGTAGAGATGCCAAGTAAACTTGTTTTAAAAGAGTCTTTTTTTGAAGAAGATGTAAAGACACTGGTTAAGTTTCAAAATAAAAATAAAACATTTGGTATATTTGGTTTTCCCAACTTCTTTGATTGTAGAACATCAAAAGAACGTATGTTAGATAAAGGTAAAAGTAATTACGGCAGATAAATAGCTGTATGCCTAATATTAATAATATTGCAATATCAGATGCTGAGTTTACAGCCATGCAAGAGCGTGGTACGGCTTTTGTTTTAATGAGAGCTTTTAAAGATAATAAAAAATTTATTTCTGTTGAAGATATAATAAAAGATAAAACCACTAGAGAGGGTTTAGAAAAAATATTTACACTTAACAATAATAAGTTATTTAATTTAACATTACCTTTGAAAAAAAAATCTGCTGAAGAAAGATGGATTACAACTTTTTATTTACAACATAAGAAGATATTAGAAGAATTTAGCGATGCTAAATTTACTGTGTTTAACCGTGATGGTGGTTTTATGCAATTCATAACTGATCTAGCAAAAACAAAATTTCAAATACCAAAAAAAGACACATGGAATCCTGCTGATATATGGTTAATAAAAGAAAAAGATAAATTTAGAAAAGTCATTTTAAAAGAACTTGAAGGTGCAAGTGGAACTCAAACATTGGCAGAATTAAATAACATAATGAGAGATATGTACAAAAGAAGACAGGTTGTTGGCCTATCTTTAAAACTAATATCAGGTGCTCAGGCAAAATATGAACCTGTAAATATAGATGAAGAAACTTTTAAAAAATATGAAACTAAAAAAGGTGATTATGATTTAAAAATTAAAAAAGTCAGAATGCCATTTAGTTTAAAAACTGGCAACTTATTTTCAACGCAAGATACAGTTATAACACTGGCGAATAAAGACAATAAAGACGTTGCAACATTTCAGATAAAAGGCAATACAACATCTAGTTTGGCTAATTTAAAAATTGAAGGCACTGAAAAAGGTGCAGCTGCAGCTAGACTAGGTAAAGCACCACTAGCTCTTGTTGCAAAATTGACAAACAATAGTCCATACAAAAGAAAATTTGAAAATACAAATTCTAACTTTCCCAAAAATATAAAAGAATTTCAAATGAAACAAAAAATATATAGACAAATGTATGCAACTATTAAAAAATTTAAAGTAGTAGAAACTGATATTGACAATGAGAAAGAATTTGTTGATAATTTTGAAAAGGCTTTCAAATCTAAACAACCTTGGATAGCAAACTCAAAACTTATGCAACTAACTTTTATTAATATGATTATGTCATTAAAAGAAAAATTAAGAGATGAGTATGTAACAGATTTACTATTTTTAGCACAGAAAAAAGGTCGTAATATATTCGACTTTGGGCCTTTCGGAAAACTTTATTAGTATAAATAGTATCAGTAGTGTGATTTATCAATGGATATAAGTGGTTTTAACGCTTGACAAAGGCGTAATTTTTTGATATAATGGATATAGTGGGAGAACAAATGTATAGTTTTAAACAATATTTAAGTGAGTCAAAGAATACTCATTTAGAACACTTAGAAGACGAATTAATAAATAACGGCTATGAAGGTGGCCTTAATGCAGTAGAATTTCTTAAATCATTAAGAAACATGCTAGTAGGCTCATCTCGTAGAAAAGTTAACCTATCGGTTAAATGGGATGGTGCACCTGCTGTTATCTGTGGTATCAATCCTGAAAACGGCAAATTCTTTGTCGGATCAAAATCAGTTTTTAACGTAACACCTAAAATTAATTATACTCAATCTGACATTAGAAAAAACCATGCAGGCGGACTTGCTGACAAATTGAGTGTTGCATTAAAAGAATTACCTAAACTTAATATCAAAGGTGTTGTGCAAGGTGACTTGTTATTTACACCTGGCGATATTAAGTCGGTAAGTATAAGAGGCGAAGATGCTATTGCATTTACACCAAATACAATAACATACGCTATACCTGAAAATACTGTGCTTGCTAAAAAAATCAAAAAGGCAAAACTCGGCATAATCTTCCACACTACTTACAATGGCCGTAAAATGTCTGATCTAAAAGCATCTTTTGGCGTCAATGTAAATCGTTTTGCAAAGGCGCCATCAGTATTTTTTGATGATGCAAGTTATAAAGATGCATCAGGTGTTGCTACGTTTTCTGCTTCAGAGAGTGCTCAATATGACTCACTTCTTAGAATGGCAAATGGTTCACTTTCAAAAGGTAAAAGAATATTAGATTTATTAAAAAGACAATCAAGTATGTTATCTGTTGGTGGTAGATTAAAAGTTTTTTTCAATGACTATGTAAGACAAGGTAGAGAAATAGCAAACGTTAGAAAACTACAATCTGATTTTAGAAAATATTATATTTCAGTTTTAGATAATGAGATGAATAAAAGAAAAACAGATGCTGCAAAAAACAAATACAAAACAATTCAAACAGATGGTGTAAGATTTATTGATAGTAATGAACAAGATATATATTTCGCTATCGCAAGTTACGTTACACTTCAAAGAGCAAAAAATTATCTTGTAAATAAGATGAATCAAATTAAATCAATAGGTACATTTTTAAAAACTAACAAAGGATTTCAAGTTACTAATCCAGAAGGATATGTTGCTGTAGATAGACTAGGTAACGCTGTCAAACTAGTTGACAGATTAGAATTTAGTACAGCTAATTTTAACATAACGAAACAATGGGCATAAAAGGATTTAGAGATTTTGTTTTTGAACAATTAGGTAGAATGAGAATAATTATGTTAGGTGGTCCTGGTTCAGGTAAATCAACATATACAGAATATCTAATTAAACATTTTGATATTACACATATCTATCCAGGTGGCATGTTAAGAAAAGAAGTTGAGAAAGGAACTGAGATAGGACAAGCAGTAAAAAATATAATTGACAAAGGTGAATTTGTTCCTAATAATATAGTTTTAGATTTAATAAAGAAAAANGTTGAAGAGTCNCCTAAAGGNTATGTANTAGATGGTTGGCCTAGATATATGCAACAGGTTGAAGANATGGAAAAATCTGAGATAGGTTATGANTATTCAGTATTCTTAGATGTTAGTACCGAAGAGGTAATGAGAAGATTACTTGCAAGAGGTAGAGCAGATGATACCGAAGAAATAATTAATAACAGAATAGAATTATATAAAAAAGAAACAGGTCCTGTTATAGAATATTTAAAAAACAAACCAGGATTTATAGAAGTAAAAGCAGAGGGTGGCACACCAGAAGAAATTGCTAACGAAATTATAAGAAGAATAGAAAATGAAAGTAAATAGTTTTATCGTACAATTAAATGAAGGCTTATATGACCCAGGTATATTTAAAGCCTTCTTTCTTGCAGGTGGTCCTGGGTCTGGTAAAACGTTTGTTACATCAAGTGCCTTTGCAGGTACAGGATTAAAACTAGTTAATTCAGATATTGCATTTGAAAGAAATTTAAAAAAGGCAGGTTTATCATTAAAAATGCCAGATGAAGAAGAATACTTTAGAAACTTAGTAAGAAAAAGTGCTAAAAGATTAGCTATATCACAACTAGATCATTATATAAAAGGTAGACTTGGTTTAGTTATTGATAGTACAGGTAGAGATTATGATGTTATTGCTAGAAACCATAACATGTTAAAACAACTTGGGTATGATTGTTATATGATATTTGTAAATACAACGCTAGATGTTGCATTAGAAAGAAATAAAAGAAGAGCAAGAAGTATACCTGAGTATATAACTAAAACAAGTTGGGAAGGTGTGCAAGGTAATATCGGTAAGTTTCAAAGATTATTTGGTATGAGTAATTTTTTAGTTGTAGATAATAATAAATCAGATTTAGAATTAACAACACTAACAATGAATAGAGTAAGTAAAATAGTAAATAAATATATAAAAGCGCCTATTTCTAGTTACATTGCAAAAAGATGGATGGCAAGTGAAAGAAAGGCAAAGAGAAAATGAGATTTAAAGATTTTACAGATATAGAAAATTTACGACACGCTAAGGTAAAAGAAAAACCTATTAAGAATTTTACAGGCAATGTGGATGAGTTATATTGTCCTAAACCTAGTGCGAATGTATCTAAAGCAACAAAGGCTGAAATGACAGCAATGCAAGGTATGTTCAAACAAAGAAATAAGGCAATAGAAAAATCAGTAAAAGACCACGATTCTAAATCAGAATATGCGATAGAAAAATATTTAAAAGAAAATAATTTAGAAATAGATAAAAAAAATACTGACAAGATTAATGAAGTAGGTTCTGCTATCGCTAGAAAATTAAAGAATAAGTTTGAAAGAGCAAGACCATATCATCTTGCAAATGCAATGAATATGAAGTTTGATGTTATGCCACTAATAAGTGATAGTATGAAAACACCAGCATATCCTAGTGGCCATAGTTTACAAAGTAGATTGATTGCTGAATACTATGCAGAAAAATATCCTGAACATAAAACAGAATTAATAGATCGTGCTGATGAATGTGGTATGGGTAGAGTATATGCAGGTTGGCACTATCCTTCAGATCACAAAGCAAGTGTTAAGTTAGCAAAAGAAATTTATCCTAAAATAAGTTTAAGAAAATCTTTTAGTGAAAGTATTATTGACATACCTAGAAAAACATATGCAAGACCTGTATTTGATAATGCAGATACAAATAATCCTAAACTTAAACTTTCAGTAAGAAAACAAATATTAGACGGGATCAAAACATTTGAAAAATTTGGTAAAGTAGTTAAGTATACCTTAATAGGGTCAATACTTACAAAACAATATAGAGCAGATGCAGACCTTGATGTAAATATTTTATTTGATATACCTGGTTCACAAGCAGAACAAGAAAGGGTACATGAAAAAATAAGAGAATATCAAGGTGAGATAAACGGTAAAACAATACCAGGCACAGAGCATCCTATAAACTACTTCTCCATTATAGATTCTGCTACGTTTAGTAAGGCAAGAGAGATGGCAGATGGTACTTACGATATAGACAAAAATGAGTTTATTCGTAAACCAGAACCAGGCACTTTTGAACCAGAAAAATATGTGGCAGATTTTCAGCGTAAAGTTGCTGAAATAGATGTTGTTAAAGGTGAATTAGTGAGAGACATGATTGATTATGAGGAACTAAAAGATTTAACAAGTGCAGATATAGATAACTTGTCAGGTCTAGTTAAGAAGAAGTTAGATGAAATTACAGACTCTATTAACACTCTAATTGATATAGGTGCCAAAACTTTGACAGACAGACAAGGCGCTTTCAAAGCAGATATGACACCAGACGAAATCAGAAAGTATGGCGTTAAAAATCGTCTTCCGAAAAATGTGATTTATAAAATGTTAGAAAAGTATCATTATCTCAAATTTTTCAAAAAGTTGAAAGAGATTATGGAAGATGGTAAATTATCTCCAGACGAACTGAAATCATTATCAAAAATAAAAGAGGCCAAGGGTAGATCAATAGCATTTACCTTTGGCCGATTTAATCCACCAACAACAGGACATGAAAAACTTTTAAATAAATTATCAACTATTAGAAGTGATGACTATAATGTATATCTAAGCAGATCCGAAGACTCAGATAAAAATCCATTATCATATAGAACAAAAGTTTCTACAATGAAACAAATGTTTCCTAGACATGCTAGAAGTATTGTGGTAAGTCCATCTAATAGAGTATTTGATATACTGGTTGATTTATATAAAAAGAAATATACAGATGTTACAATGGTTGTAGGTTCAGATAGAGTTAGAGAATTTGAAACTATACTAAAAAGATATAATGATGTAAAAAGCAGACATGGATATTACAAGTTTGATAATATTAATATTGTATCTGCTGGTGAAAGAGATCCAGATGCTGATGGTGCAACTGGTATGAGTGCTAGTAAAATGAGAGCAGCTGCTAAGAAAGATGACTTTGATACATTTAAAAAAGGTCTACCTTCTGGTTTTGCTAGATCAAAAGGTGCAGAAGCACTTTTTAAAGATGTTAAAAGAGGTATGAATTTGGCTGCATCATACGATCCAACAGATGGTGCTTTAAGATTTAAACCTTTCTTAACAGCATCAACAAAAGAAGAATTAGAAAAAATGACACTAAGAGACAAATATATTTCTGAGCATTTATATGATATAGGTGATATTGTAGATGATGTTGATAATAATATAACAGGTGTCATAGTAAGAAGAGGTACAAACTATGTTACATTGGAAGATGAGGATATGAAACTACATAAAGCATGGCTTTATAATATTATGGAAACACCTGTCTATCCAGTAAGATTAGAGGAAAGAGCAATGAACTTAAAAGAGAGTAAAAGAAAAAATCGTTACGATAAAGATACAGATCAACCTAAAAAATATGTTGCAGGATTATCTAAAAAAGATAAAGAAGCACATGATAGACATTTAGAAAAACAAGGTAAGAAATCAGATAGTGATAAGTCTGCCTATGTACAATCGCCTGCTGATAAGAAAGCAAAAACTAAACCTAGTAAACACACAAAACGTTTCAAACAAATGTATGGCGAACTAAAAATTAAATCAGAAAAAGAACCTGAAAAAAGAGGTGCTGAGTTTGTTGATACAGGTATACCAGAGTCATATGATATGGGACATGATTATGCAAAATATGTATCTTCAATAACACCAGGCGAAAAAAATTACAATCCTAACTTTCAAGGCACTGCTTATAAACCAAGTAAACATAGTGATAATTTAATCAATGTAAACGCAGATAAGGAATTAAAACCTATGAATAAAAAAGTAGAGTTAAAAGATATAGAAGAATGGGTAAGTAGCAGTGAAACAATAGATAAATATAAGGAAAGATATGGCGATGAGTGGGAAAGTAAAATACAAGAAGTTTATAATAAGATGTTTAACAAAGTCATAGATACTAAGGAAAATATGTTAGAAGGTAGAATGAAAGACATTGCAATTGACCTTATGAGTAAAGAAAAAGGTGGATTAGATGCTGAAGAATTCCAAAGAAAATATAATAAATCTAAAGCAGAGATGAGAAAAGATTTAGGTGCTTCTAACGAAAATAAAGTTAAAACATTTAAAGAATTTGCAGATGATGTAAACGAGTGGGGTGTTCATGCTACAGAAATAACTGAAGCAGAATATCAAGGTAAAAAAGTAAAACTAAACGATCCAATTAGAGGTGGCTCTAAAAAGTTTTATGTTTATGTAAAAGATGGTGATACAGTTAAAAAGGTTTCATTTGGTGATACAACAGGTTTAAGTATCAAAAGAGATGATCCTGCAAGACGAAGAAGCTTTAGAGCAAGACATAATTGTGATAACCCAGGACCTAAAACAAAAGCACGATACTGGTCTTGTTATCAATGGCGTGCTGGGGCAAAGGTAAATAACTAATGAGTAAATATAGATCAACTTGGCACTT
>NZAU01000029.1 GCA_002686215.1 Candidatus Woesearchaeota archaeon | reverse complement strand
AGAAGATACAAAAATGAGTGAACACTTTTCATATGTCAACATGTTTGTATTACCACAAAAAAGTTTATCGGAGGTAAAAGATGAGTTCGTTAGATGATTTTAGATATTATGATAACACCTTAACTTCTGCAAAGTATTTGTCAATCAAAGATGCATTAGGTGAACTTACATGTAAAATGCCTGCATATGCAGAGAAATATAGAAGAGAGGGTGACCCTAAAGGTAAACTTAGAAATGGCATATACCAATCTATTCATCAATCATTTAAAGCTAAAATTGGTAATATCACTCTAGGCGGTCATGATGATATTGCAAAAACTTTTGACCACATTTATTCGCCAACTTTATCTGCAACTTTCTTATTAGAAAAATGGGATGAGTTTGGCGTTGAAGATCATCTAGAAACTCCAGAGATTGGTCACATACTAACATCTTGGTTCGGGTATCATTCGCACGGCATTTATGTGCCAAGAAAGCTCAACAGCAAATTATCTAGTTATGCTGGTGATCTCCTACAAAAAGACAAGTATAATGAATTACTTAAAGAACAATCAAATTTATATTTTAGTAGAACAATACCAGGTTGTGGCGAAGAAGTTTTAAATGAAGACCCATTTTATTACGCTGATTGTTATACAGAATTTGAGAGAAAGGCGCTTGACAATGACTAACACTTTTTGATACCATACTAACTGATGAGAAAATTTACTATTAATAAGGAGACTATATGAGTAAATGGAGTTATAATCCTGCCGAAAGTATCGAAGTGGACGGCAAAAAATTCCACATGACACCAGATAGAGTTGAGTTTCTATCTGTTCTAACGAGTAAATATCCTAATGAGACATCTTTTACAAAAGAGATGATTGATGAAACAGGATATTTTCCATATTGGTTGAAATCTACAAGATACAACTTTAAACAAGGTGCTATCTTTAATCTTCAACCGTTATTAGCAGTTGACAATACAAAGACAGCGCCCAAACCTGTGCCTGTTCCTGTTGCACCTGCGCCTGCTGTTTCAAATATGCCAGTTGCGGCTCAAACACAGGCAGTCAATCTAATTGACGACAATGTAAAAATTGTTCCTGAGAAGATGTCAAACTATGTGCCTTTTGGTCATTTCAAAGATGTCAAAGGTATAATCAAGTCCAAGATATTCTTTCCAGTATTCATTACTGGTCTTTCAGGTAATGGTAAAACATTGATGATTGAACAAGTGTGTGCTCAATTGAAGAGAGAACTTTACAGAGTTAATATTACAATTGAGACTGACGAAGATGATTTAATGGGTGGACATACTCTACAAAATGGTAACATTATCTTTAGAGAGGGTCCTGTTATCAAGGCGATGAGAAAAGGCGCCGTTCTTCTTCTAGATGAGGTCGATCTAGGTTCTAACAAACTTATGTGTTTGCAATCAGTTCTTGAAGGCAAAGGTTACTTAATCAAGAAAACTGGTGAGTGGGTCAAACCTGCACCAGGTTTTACAGTTCTTGCAACTGCGAATACAAAAGGTCAAGGTTCAGAAGATGGTAAGTTCATAGGGACTCAAATCATGAACGAGGCGATGTTAGAAAGATTTGCGATTACAATGCAACAAGAATATCCGCCTGTAACCACTGAGAGAAGTATTCTCAAAAAAGAAATGGCGTTGACAGGTCCTGTTGATGAAGAGTTCTGCACCAAACTTGTTGATTGGGCAGACATAATCAGAAAAACTTATTACGAGGGTGCTATCGATGATGTGATTACAACAAGAAGACTTGTTCACATTGTGAATGCATTCAGAATGTTTGGTGACAAACTAAAGTCAATAACAATGTGTATTTCAAGATTCGATGAAGAAACAAGAAATGCAGTTCTTGACCTTTACACCAAAGTCGATGAGGGGGTTGATCTAAATGAAGATGAAAACTCCCTTGAAGAATCAAACGATTCAGAGTATAATGAATACGATGAGTAATAAAATAGATTACAAATATGACGAAGACAAACTCCTCAAGGAGTTTGCTTCGTATATTGACAATACTTACGATCAACATTATTCACTCAACAAATATCAATCGACCGAGTTTATTATTGACTCAGGTCATGGAGAAGGATTTTGTATCGGCAATATTATGAAATATGCACAACGATACGGAAAGAAAGGTGGCAAGAATAGAGCAGACTTGTTAAAAGTTTTGCACTATGCCTTGTTTATGTTATATGTTCACGACAGAGGAGACTTATGAAAATTAGTGAAGAAACCAGAAGTATCTTAAAGAACTTCGCAACGATTAATTCGGGTATCAAAGTCGGCGCTGGTAATCAGTTGCAGACAATCTCGAATATGAAAAATATCTTGGCGACAGCAAATGTTCCTGAAACATTTAGTCAAGAGTTTAGTATATACAACTTAGTTGAATTTCTAGGTGCAGTATCACTGTTAGATAATCCAGATTTCAACTTCAACGATAATTCATTATCAATATCTGATACAGATACATCAATGACTTACTTCTATGCAAGTGAGGGCATGGTGACATCACCAGATAAAATGATTACAATGCCTGATGCAGAGATTAAGATTGATCTATCATCAACATTGTTAAATGAATTACAGAAAGCTGCTAGTGTATTAGGTGTAAATGATCTACAATTAGTTTCAGATGGCACCAATATTAAACTTGTGGTNACTGATAAAAAGAATACAACTTCAAATACATTCTCTAGAATAGTAGGTGAAGGAAATGGTGTGAGTTTCACCATGAATTTTAAAATTGAGAACTTGAAGATATTAGACGGCAACTATGAAGTCTTTGTATCATCAAAAGGCATATCTAACTTTAAGAACAAAGATGTTGACTTAGAGTATTTTATTGCACTAGAGCCTGATTCAAAATATAATGTATAACATATATAAGGATATTAGTGTGATAGAAGTGCCAGTCTCCGCTTCAATCATGGGAGTATTAGAAACTCATCATCTTTGGTCTAATACACGAACGAACGGTGGGGTTTGTTCATCATGAGTAANGAATTTTTATTCGTAGAAAAGTATCGTCCTCAAAAAATTGAGGACACGATACTTCCTTCTGGTGTCAAAAAGTCTTTTCAAGAATTTGTAGACAATCAAGAGATACCAAATCTTTTACTTTGTGGTTCNCAAGGCACAGGTAAAACAACTGTAGCAAAAGCACTTTGCAATGAGTTAGGTGCAGACTACATCGTTATCAATGGGTCTGATGAAGGCAGATTGATTGATACACTCAGAACAAAAATCAAGAACTTTGCATCTACAGTATCACTTTCAGGTGGTCCTAAAGTTGTTATTCTAGATGAGGCAGATTATATTTCTGCTGAGTCAGTTCAACCTGCATTGAGAAACTTCATAGAAGAGTTCTCTTCAAACTGTAGATTCATATTCACTTGTAATTACAAAAACAGAATCATCGCACCATTACATAGTCGATGCACTGTTATAGATTTCAGTATACCCAACAATGAAAAAGAGAGACTTGCATCTGTATTTCTTGCAAGACTTATGATGATTTGTGATGATGAGGGTATCAAGTATGAACAAAAAGTTTTAATAGAACTGATACTTAAATTTTTTCCAGATTTCAGAAGATGTATCAATGAAGTGCAAAGATATGGTGCTTCAGGTGTAATCGATAGTGGTTTATTAGCGACACTATCAGAAGAGAAACTTACACCTTTGATTGATATGATTGCAGACAAAGATTGGTCTGGCATGAGAAAATGGGTTGGTCAAAACTCAGATAACGATTTCAATACACTATATAGAAAACTNTTCAATGCTCTTGAAAAGAGATTAGAACCTGCATCTATACCTGCATGTGTATTGTTTATTGCAGACTATCAATATAAATCTGCATTCGCTATGGACGCTGAGATAAATTTTGTTGCATGTCTAACAGAGATAATGTCGGAGTGTAAGTTTAAATAATGGGTAAACTTAGACAATGGTTTCGTAANTGGTTTGATAGACAANTAGAAAAATCNNTNCAGAGACANGCAAATAAANTATTTGAGANAGGGAGANNAAATGATGACTCAATANAAANATNAAGTAGAATTNCAAANNAAAATNNTGGCNGCTGAAGAGTNTNCNNANNNTATTAAAGGTATGCAAGTTCATCGTATNANTTCTATGTGGTATGATAATAGACCACAAGATACAGAGAAACATTCNGTNACAGATNTAGAATACATGTCTGGTAAAATAGAAAGAACACTTCATGACGGCACNAAAGTTGTTTTAGTTGANGGNGNNACAGGTGAAAAACTTGTAGATANNATTGAAACACAGTTGACTGATCGTGGCGAAACACTCTAACAAAAGAAATCCATTTGATTTTGTAAAGTCGGTCTCTTACGACAAAAAAGACCTCATGGTTGATGAGGTCGAAGAGAAAGCATATCAACCATTCCTAATCAATAAAGCATTATCTTACCACCAAGATACTGTCTTTTTAACTAACGAGATGAATGTCCGTCATAGCACGGATAATCGTCTTCAATATCTNTTTTTTCTAAATACCATTAGAAAAAGAAANAGATTTTCNAAATGGCANAAACCTTACGAAAGTAAGAAATTAGATACAGTGAAGANNNNCTTTGGTGTATCAACACAAAAAGCCAAAGAATATCTAGAGTTATTGAATGATAAACAATACCGTGAGTTGAAAAACAGTATGAAAATCGGTGGTAAGAATAATGGATGATAACGAACAAGTTAAAGACCTAGTAGAAATTACATTTCCAGAAAAAGACGACTTCCTAAAAATAAGGGAAACCTTATCTCGTATAGGTGTTGCATCAAGAAAAGACAAAGAATTATTCCAATCTTGCCATATTTTACATAAAAAAGGTAAGTATTATATCGTTCACTTCAAAGAATTATTCAAATTAGATGGTAAACAGACTAATTTTGATGAGAGTGATCTTGCACGAAGAAATACTATTGTNGATTTATTAAGACAATGGAATCTAGTAAGTGTATTAAACTCTAATCANATATCAGAACCTAGAGCACCACTATCACAAATCAAAGTCATACCATTCAAAGAAAAATCAGAGTGGATTTTGACTCAAAAATACTCAATCGGCAACTCGATAACCTAAATAATCCNTTTAGGAGGAACAAACTATGTTAGAATTTTTCCAATGGATTATAGCATGGGTGCAAGTAATACCATGGTTAGTCATGGGTGCATCTCTAATAGCTGCTCTAACACCTACTCCGATTGATGACGGTCTAGTCAAGAAGGCTTATAAAGTNCTTGATTGGGTTGCACTCAATGTAGGTAAAGCGAAGGATAAGTAAATCCAAAAAACCCCTTGAATTATACCAGATCACCTAATATAATGGTATCTGCATAATAAAAGAGAGGTAATTATGGAATACTTTATTGCAATATTAGTAGTAGCAGTGGTTGGATACTTTGTCTATGACAGATACACAACTACATCCTCTTCATCTACAATAGTAGATACTGCGAGTGAAATCACTCCAGCGCCTGCACCAGCACCAGTTGCCGATGCAAACNACAATGGCGTGACTTCAAAAGCAGAACTTAACAGATTGACAAAGGTTCAATTGTTAGAAATGGCAGATAGAGAATCTTTATCAGTTAAGAGAAGTGGCAAGAAAGCTGAAGTCGTAAATGAAATTTGGGCACAGCTAAGAGCATAACTGCACAATATCAAATAAAAATGTAAGGGGTCGTAAGACCCCTTTTTTTATGTCTCCAAACGATTTNATTCGTATAAATAGTTGTAGATATTATGAACTGGATAGATTTTTTAGCTGAAGTAGGAGCACCAATTTTTGGTTCTCTNGTCATGGCNTTCTTTATCTTNCTAACATTGAAATACATTCTCGAAGGAGTNCTTGANAGTGTNAANTCNCTTACAGGTATTATTAGTATGTTAGAAGATAGAGCAAGAGTTATGAANAATGATATNGTAAAAATTGACCTACTTATNTCGCAACATCTCGAACTGAAACCAGATTTAGAGAGNGTTGCACGAGCAGAAAATTTTGTAGANGATGGNAGNATAGATGCAAGAAGAGATTAANGAAGCNTTAGATTTAGAAGTNGATTANCTNNCTGCAATTGCAGATATGNTNAACGAGTTTGGTTTTCCTGTTATCATTGCATTGGCAATGGGATACTTTATCTACTTTGTCTGGAAATTTGTGACTGATGAATTACAACCGATGATTGATAAACAACAGACGGTTTTAATTAAACTGATTGATCAGATGCGAATGCTAGATCAAGATCAGATTAGACTTCAAGAGAAGTTGAATACAGTATTAGAGTATCGTGATTCACAGATACTAAAGGAGAAATCGAGTGAAGATAATAATATTAAGTAGTTTAATTCTAAGTGCAACATTGGTTGCATCACCCATTGTTCATGAGTTTAAGAACCCTAGCTTTTCAGGTAAAGGTCAAGGCGCTCACTATTTGACTATAGAAAACCAAGAACATTCAAGAAAAAAGGAAATTGAGGACGCCTTAGAAGCGGCTAGAAAAGCAGCTGAAAGAGAGGCAGATAACTCAACCTTGGCAAAATTTATCAGGAACCTAGAGTCAAGAATCTATGCCCAAATGGCAAAACAACTGGTTGAATCTATGTTCTCAAACGACAATGCAGTAAGAT
>NZAU01000028.1 GCA_002686215.1 Candidatus Woesearchaeota archaeon | reverse complement strand
TGAACAAAGATATCAAGGTGCATTTGACTTTAACTATAGTGCAGCAGAAGTGAGAGGAAGATTACCAATCGGTAAAAAGTTCTCTATATCAGCAGGTGCAGCATTTAGAACTCACGAAAGAGTTTATGGTGTTAATCCATATGAGATTTGGGTAAGTGCATTAGACGCAGACGGAAACCAAGAAAACTACTGGTATGAATTAGCGTATGAGTATGGATACCAAGACGCATTTTATACTACAACAATCTTCAACCCAATTTCAGGTGAAGAAGAAAACATAGGTGGTTATTTTTGGTGGGACCCTGAGGGAAGAAGAGTCGCATCTTCGGATTTACAATTTAGAGATGGTCCTTACAAAAGACTGATTTCAAGATATAATCAAGAGATATTAGGAAACACAAGTGAATTTGGATTAATTTCACCAGTAGTCGGGTTCGATTTCTATCACTACAAGTCAAACTTTTGGCTACACCTATATGGGTCAGCATTCCTACCTTATCACAAATATGTAATGGGTGACACAGACGAACAAGGAAGAGTTCCTCTATCCTACCTATACAGAAATGATTGGGACCAGTATGGATTAGCAGACGCAGCAAAAGGTGAACAATGGTGGGATTATCAAGCAGGTGCAAACTTTGGATGGAAAATCGGAAAATCAATTGGTTTATTTGCAGAAGGTGAATATACTCAAATGTGGGATTCTAAGTTTTTCATTACAACATTTGGTATAAACTATACATTTAGGTAAGATAGGAAGAGATTGTTATGGCAAAGCAAGTATCAGAAGAAACTAAAATTACCCTGGATTTAAAAACAATCGGGGTAATTCTATTTTTTGTAGCAACAGTAATTGGAATGTGGTTTACATTACAATCCGACATTGAAGAGGCAAAGAATTTACCTGAACCCGTTATTGATAGAACTGAGTATGATTTAAAGGACGAATTAATTCGCCAGACAATTTTAGATACTCAAGATGATGTAGACGAAATCAAAGACAAACTCGATAAGATAGATGAGAGATTGTACGAGATACAAAAGAATAACTAAAATAGGTTAGTATGAAAAAAATAGTTTTTTTAATGATGTTACTTATTAGTGGTAACACATTTGGACAAGATTGGATTACAGATAGTAACTTTGAAGATAAAATTCATGAAAAGTCCGCATTTGGTGACGATGAAATGTCAATCGTTATAGTTGAGTTTTGGGCAAAGTTTAATGACGCAAACTCATTCCAAGATTGGGATAAGGTTAAAGGAATAACTCACTATTACAGAATTGATATAGCAACTGCACCAAACGCTAAAAAAGAATATAGAATACGAATGGCGCCGACCATTATAGTATTCAAAGATGGTATAAAAGAGGAAGTTTATAAAGCAGGATTAGATTTAGAATGTCCTGTTACTTTAGACGAGTTACAAGAACATATAGATGAGGTTAAGTCGGCATCTCAGTTTTAGAAAGGTTATAAAATGGCAAAGAGAGCGGTAGTTAGTACCTATCATCGTACACCCCCAAAGAAGAGGCCGGGTATACACTCAAAGACCAAAACATCAAGAAGTAAAGGAAGTAAACACTATAAGAAGAAATATCGCGGACAAGGAAGATGAAACTTACAGATATACTCAGTTTGAAATCCATGAAATTTATGGATAAACCAAGAGAGAAGGATATAAAAAAGATTAANACGATTCCTAACCTTCTTAAAGACTTTCCTATAAAANACTNCATGGGAAACCCACCACCATGTAATGCGTCCTCAAAAACTCGTATAGAATTAGAACAATTNTCTCAACTTCCACATGATGTGGATTTTGTNCATAAAATGGATAGGATAGATAAAGTATATAAAGAGTACTTTGATACAGTTGGATTAGAATTTCCTGAGGCATTGGTAGANCAATTAATTGATGACGCAAGTATATTTACAAGAACANTAAAGGTACATTATAATAGACCAAGACCATATCAAGTNGCAGACCATCCATTAGTNAANATCAANATTGGTGANGAGGCAAAGATGGAATCAATGAATACTCCATCGTATCCAAGCGGTCACTCGACTCAAGGGATACTTATAGGTAGAGTATTATCTGATATGTTTCCTAAACACAAATTTAATTTGATGAATATAGGATTAGATNTATCAAAAAGTAGAAATATAGGAAGAGCTCATTACGCAAGTGATTCTAAGATTTGGAATNAANTTGGGTCATGAGATGTTTAATTATTTAAAAAAAACAAATAGAGTTTAAGAAAAGAGGGGATATGTTTAAAGATAAAGAACTAAGAGGATATATAGGTGCTGCTACAGTATTCATACTTGTAATGGGACTTTTGTTATTTTTAGCATTTTTTGAGATACCTGAAACTAATAACGATATATTCAAAGTAATTGTCGGTATGTTAGTTGGTTCACTTTCAGTTGTTATCTATACTTTTATAGGTAAGAATCCTGAAGAAGTGGANGCGTTAAAAGCAAAGAATGAGGCATTAGAAGACAAAGTATCTGCTATGGTTGTCGAAAAAGACAAGTTAGAGAAATTATTGAGAGACATTCAAACTGAAGTTATAGATAAGTTATCTATTACAGGTGAGAAGTTTAAGTTTCAAAACACAACTAAAAAATAAAAAAAATGAAAACACTTTGGTCGGAAAATATCGTATTACCAGTAAAAGTAGGCGACACCATCTTAACAGGTAGATTTAAGAACAAGAAAGTAGTTGTTAAATCAATCGGAAAAGATGACCATGGTATGCCAACAATTAATGGTAGAAGGGTAGTCAACTTTAGAATTGTTAAAGAAAGTTTTGAAGTTGAGTTTCCAAAAGATATGCCGATGGATGAAAACTCTGAACAAGTACTTAAAGCATTAAATTTAGGTTTAAAGAAAATCAATAGAAAATTTAAAGGTGCATCACTCGATGGAAAAACAATAGATATTGAATTACATCCTGGTCACAATAAAGATAGTGAAATATATCAGATTTATGATTTACTAAAAAAGTTAAAAATTGATGCACGAAAAACAAGTATATTCAATGAATCAATAAACGAAAGTGTAAATACATTCTTCTACGATGATATGAAAAAATATATCTACAAAAATAGAGGAAAAATAAATAAAGTGATGAAATCTTTACCTGATGAAAAAAAGTATGATTTCTTAGAAAAACTATATGTAAAATTATTCAAAGGACCTACATATAGAATGGCAGAGAAAGATATAAAAGGAAAAGGTAAAGAGTTACATCAAATGTTGGTGAAAGATAAGTATATAAAAGAGATTTATTATGATAACCTTGGAAACAAATGTCCAGGGCCGGTTACATTAGATGGTAGGTGTTTAGGTGGTAGGAACACTTATCAGAAAGAAGGCGTTGGCATGAATAGGTCTTTACACAAAGGAAAAGGTAAAGATGGTGGTGATAATCTAACTGAACCTGTAAATGAGGTTGGTATATTTAAAATCAGTCAATTTACAAAAGGAATTATTCCACAAGGAAGATTAGATACCCATACACCTGAAAAGAAGAAAGAAGCGATAAAACTTATCAAAAACTTTCATAGTATGCTAAACGCTTTTTGGAGAGAAAATGACATACCATATAGAGCAAGGTTGAGATAGAAAAATGAAAAAATTATTATTATTAATGAGTATATTCCTAATCACATTAGGATGTACTAAAGAAGAGGTTTTAGAACCTGTATTAGAGATTTCACTCGATGGTGAATCTTTTGACCCAAATGAAAGATACGCACAAATCAAAACATTTGGTGGTGTAAAATATGGTGATACTATCAAGAAAATATTCATTCTGTATTTACAAGTAGATGATGGTGAACCAAGATTAGATAGACAACACTTCGCATTGTATGTTTTAGATTCAGATGGTGACGACAACGGAGCGTTATTAGATATCGGACAATACACTTGGGAAAATCCTGATAACAAATACGCAGGTGTTGAAATACCAGGTGACCAAGAATATGTTATTTGGAATGATGTTCAAGTAATGGATGTACACGATGGATTAATTTGTTTAACTGCCGTAGGTGAGTTTTACAATCCATACATTCAAAGAAATATGAGTGTTGATTTAAGATTAGAAAACTATCCAATAGGATTGGATATAGACGCAACACCTTATGGTTACTTGTTAGATTAAAGGATTAAAATTATGAGAAAAAAGGCCATAGCATTATCATTAAGTTCAATACTTTTATTTGGATGTGGTACAAGTAAACCACTTTCAGATGATTGTTGTAAACCAAAAGTTAAAACAGAACAAGAACATCACGAAAGTATATTGAATGGCCTTTTATTTTCATTAATAACTTACGCAATATTAAGTAGCTTAAAATTAAATTAGGAAATTATGATAAAATTAAAAGACATATTAAACGAAGGAAAGCAACCATTAAACGAAGGACCTATCTTTCATGGAAAAGCAAAGGTTGTATTAACATCAAACGCAAAAGATGCACAAATGCCATCTCAATATGTTGAGTTTAATTTTAATTTGGTTAGTTCAGATTTTATGGGTATAGGTCCAACTTTAACTTGTATCCCAAGTCGTTCAAAAGATTTAGATAAGATTGATAGTTTAGGTAGTATATCAAAAGATGACATCACTAAACAATTGGCAGATTTCGCATCGAAGAGAACAAAACAAAGATTTGTACCTATCGCATACAGACATAGAGAACAATATACGATAGCATTAGATTACGAACCTATCCTAAAGAAAATCAAATAAAAGTTTGGATATTTGCGAATATTTTCGTATATTTATTCAAAAGGATAAATTATGGGTAGAGTATTAAGAGTTTTTGATTTTGATGATACACTCGCAAAGAGTACCGCATATATCTATGTTACACATAAAGATGGTACAGAAACTACATTAGACCCTGGACAATACGCAAAATACAAACCACAAAGGGGTGATGAGTTTGACTTTAGAGATTTCAATAGTATGTTGAACAATCCTAAAGTAATCAAAAAGAATTTCAAANTATTACAGAANATGTTATCTAATCCAGAAAAAAAGGTAACAATANTAACNGCAAGAGCATTAGGATTTCCAATCAGAAAGTTTTTCAAAGACACTTATGGTATGGATGTTTATCCTGTCACATTNGCAAGTAATAATCCTAAAGACAAAGCAGATTGGATTGAGAAACANATTGANAANGGATATACTGANATCGCATTCATGGATGACTCAATCAAGAATGTAAGNGCAGTACAAANATTACAGAAAAAATATCCTNATGTNAGAATCAAATCTGTACTTGCAGTAGAACATCTTAAACCAAGTCANAGAAAANANATATTAGANAATTATATACAAGAATTATATACAAATAAGTTATGATAAACAAATCATTGGCTGATAGTTGTAGGTCAAACTACGCGTTAGCAAATCCGTTTCCACATATTGTCATTGATGACTTCATACCAAAAGATTTAGCACTACAATGTTACAACCAAATGTCAAATCATAAAGATTGGCAGTGGGATGATATGATGGGATATCCCGAACACGAAAGAGATTCACAAGTAAATAAGTATTGGACTCCATATGATACAAATTCTAAGAATAGGTTACAATCAGATATGCCCGCAGTATGGAAATGTTTAGAATATTTTAACTCAAGACAATTTTTATTATTTTTAGAAAATCTTACAGGCATAAAAGACCTAATAGCGGATGTAGATTTTGAAGGTGGTGGTATTCATAAAATAAAAAATGGTGGAAGACTCGCACTACACTCAGACTATAACAAACACCCAAACAAAGATATTTGGCGAAGAATAAATCTATTGTTGTATCTTACACCTAATTGGAATTACAATGGTCACTTGGACTTATATGAAAAAGACCCATTAGTTAAGGTAAAATCTATACTACCATCATTCAATAGAGCAGTGATTTTTAATACAACNGATGATTCAATTCATGGTCATCCAACTCCATTAGAATGTCCCGATGAGATATCAAGATACTCGTTTGCATTATACTATTTTACCAAAGATAGACCAGAACATGAAAAATCTAATAGTAAATCTGCGATTTGGTATAAGTAAACATATTTATAGAGAAATAGGGATATATAATGGCAGCTACACAAAAAGACATACTTAATGAAATTCTCGTAGAGATAGGCAAAATGAAGACTAAGTTACCTAATGGGGAACTTAAAAGAATGGAACAAACCATTAACGCTCTTCATGAGTTTCAACAAGATTTAAAAGAGGATTTTTCTGATATCAAATACACTTTACTTAATCCTGAAAATGGTGTAATTGTCAGAGTAAACAAAAATACAGAATTTAGAAAAGACGCAGGTGAATTACCTGAAGATATTTTAGATTTAAAAAATGAATTAGAAAAACTTCAAGACTGGAAATCAGGTGTCGTAAAAGCACTTTGGGTACTATTTAGTGGACTTATTGGTGTATTAGGATGGATTTTTTCCGAAGCAATAGCTAAAATGTAGTTTTATTAACTTTCCAATTGATATTTATGGCTGAAGAAATGTTAGAAAAGGCGATGGACGAGGTTTACGACATATTGTTGTACAACCCAAGTTTTATCGACAATTCTACCAAAAAAAGGTTGTTAGACAAGATGTTAACATTCTATATTGATATAGAAGATTATACAAAATGTCAACACATCAAAGAACTTATAGATATGTTGGAGAGACCCAATGAAAATAGTAATAAAAAAACTCGACCCTCAGTTTAATGAAGAGTGTATAGTTTATGTAAAAACAGACGATGATGTAAATGTTGAAGCAGTTATAGGTGCAAGTATTGAAGTACCAATTTATATAGAAAAATATAAAAATAAATATGATATTAAACAAGTTATTAACTATGAACTTTAACAATGGCTAAGTTGTATTTGTTAGATGATAACCATCATACTTTTGAAGATGTTGTCGCAGTTTTGAGAAAATATTTCTCGTTTCCGATAACACAAGGACAATCAATAGCGCACATTGTACATAATACTGGAAAATGTGATATTTATACTGGGGACATAGAACATATTAAACTTCTTTACGAACTACTTCGTAGTGAAGGATTTAATGTAGAAATAGATGAAACTTATGAAGTGGAGTGAAAAATCAAAAGGATTGGGTGATACAATTAAAAAAATCACATCAGCAACAAAGTTAGATAAACTGGCTGAAAAGATTGCGGAAGTTGCAGGAGCAGAAGATTGCGGATGTGACAAACGCCAAGACAAGTTGAATCAAATGTTTCCATACGCTGTAAAAGGAAATACAGTTGATGAGGGAATGAAAATCATTGAGAGTGAAGAACGAAAAGCTAGAAGAGAAAGAATTCAATCTAAGTTTAGGAAAAGAACATGATTAAAGAATTAATACATGAAGTAATTACTGAGGAACAATTAGACGAAAAGTTAATTGTATACAATCAAAGAAAACCTTATGGTCAAGTAGTATTCTTGGCAGGTGGTGCAGGTAGTGGTAAAGGTTTTTCAAGTTCACATTTTATAGATAATACCGCATTTAAAGTTCGTGATGTCGATAAAATGAAACAACAATTACAGATTTTAAACAGATTAGGTAAAATAGACATAGATGGAATCTTAAAGAAATATGGTAGAAACATTCCAGCAAAAGAAATAGAAAACATCAGAAGTTTACAATCACAAGGATTTCAGTTAAGAAACTTACAACTAAAAAAACCTGACCATGTTAGAGCACTACATCAGTTAGTTAAGGCAACGGGTATCAAAGATAGTTCATTAGAAAAACTATTAGTAGGAAAAGATAACCCCGAAACCCTTCCAAATATAATGTTTGACATTACTGCAAAGGATGTTACAGATATTACAAATGTAATTCCAATGTTAAAGAAAGCAGGATATCAATCTAAAAATATCCATTTAACATGGATTCTTACTAATTATGTAACCGCAATGGAAAACAACAGAAACCGAGAGAGAATGGTGCCTGAAGATATTCTATTAAAAACTCATGAAGGTGCAGCAAATACTGTTTGGGGTCTCATAACAAAGGCAATGCCAAGAGGATTAAATGGTAGGGTTGATGTGATTCTTAACAATCCNAAACATACNGTATTCTANAAAGACGCAGAAGGAAACAATGTAGAAGGAATCGCAAAAGGATTCTTATCTTTACCAGTCAAAAGAGAAGGTAAAGGAATTNTACCTGAAATGACTTGGAAAATGAAACTATTCATGTGGGTNAAAGATAANGCACCTGANAGTATAACAAAGTATATGAAATAAAGTAAATGNTAAATCAAGAACAACAAAACGGAAATACACAACTAAATCAGACCCGTAACGATTTCAATGAAAGAGTTCATAAAAAAAAGTTCTTAGGAGCAACTCCAAGAATGTATTGGAATTCATCGAGAAGATTTAGAACAATTTAATTATTACAAAAAGTTATGGAATTAAATGCATATATTGTAGATAACTTTTACTCTAATGTGGATGAAGTAAGAGAATTCGCACTACAACAAGACTTCGGTGTCAGAGGTAACTATCCAGGACAAAGAACTACACCATTTTTAAATGAATCAGTAATGAATACTATTGAAAGTATATTAGAACCTCAATGGGGTAAAATCATTGATTGGGGTGATGAATATACAGGAGCATATCAATATACAACTTCAAGAGAAAGAAGTTGGATTCATTGTGATAATACAACGAGATGGGCAGGTGTTTGTTACTTAACACCAAACGCCCCATTGAGCGCAGGAACTGGTTTATTTAAACACAAAGCAACTGGCTTAGTCAGTCATCCACTAAAAGAAGATGGTTCTTACGATAAAGAACTAATGAATGAAATCTATAAAGATTCCCAAGATATGACAAAATGGGAAATGACTGAAAGATTGGCAAATGTCTACAATAGATTAGTAATTTACAGAGGTGATTTCTTTCATCAATCATTAGACTACTTCGGTACAGACAAATATGATGGTAGATTATTCCAAACATTTTTCTTTAATACGGCAGAATAAATGGATTTTCAAAAAAGAGGTGCAAATATAAGTCACAAATACAAGTTTGTTTGGACTGCACCTGCAAAAGTCGCATCAAGGTCTGTAAGAGATATTTTTATAGAACATTGTGATTTGAATCCTGACTGGCCATCTGAAGAACATCCATCCAATTTCACTCATGTAAATAATTGGCCTGATGAAGCAGGTGACGATTATATTCATATTGCAAGTATTAGACACCCATATTATAGATGGCTAAGTTATTGGAAGTATGGATACCATGGTGAAGAACACGAAATGTGTGACCCATTAAATGGACCAGTTATGTGTTTACAAACTATGTCAGAAGATTGGATTAAGGGTTGGAATCAATGGGATTTAATCAGAAATACATCAAAAACGATAGATTTACTTATTAGAGCAGAAAATATTAAAGAAGATTTAAAAGAATTATGGTTTATGCCAGATGACTTCGATGTTCCATTTATAGGTAAAACAGAGTTTCCACGAGTTAATATTAACGAAGAACACCTCAGACAAGTATGTTATGATAGATTTTACAATGATTACATAAAATTTGGATATGAAAAGGATGAAGTGTATGAAATATGGGAAAGACCTAAAAAAAAGTTTAGATTTAGGTAAAATTGTTAATAACTTGTTAATAAATTTAACAATTATTTAACATTAAAAGTTTGCCAGAACCACATTTTTTCACTATCTTTACTATGTAAGAATGAGAAATAGTAAATATAAAATAAATAATATGAGTAAAAAAATCAAATTAACAATCAATGGTGATATCTACGAATTACCAAAATCAGCATTAGTATTAAAAGGTTCAACTCAATGGGAAGATGAAACCTACATCCAAATGAGAGCAAAGTATTGCGCTTCGATAATCAAACAATATGTTAAGAAAAACTTTCCTAAGTTAAAAGTATGGGCTAGTTCTGATGTTTATAGTGGTGGTTCTTCAGTAAGAGTTGAAGTTTGTAACGAAGATGGTTCAAAAGTTGATAGTTCAATCTTTGATAAAATATCTGAATGGAAACACATTTTACAAGGTGGTACTTTCAATGGTATGATTGATATGTACGAATACAGAGAGGATTCACCAACTACTGACAATGGTACTCCAATGAAGTATTTCCCTTCTTATGTCTTTATAGATAACAAACCAAAGTGGGGTACAGTTGAGTATTGGTTGAATGAGTGGGATGAAAACAAAAAATACTTCAAAGACCTTTCAGACTTTCTAAGTAGTAATAAAACTTATATGACCGATAAAGAGTTCGCAAATGTTAAGCAAAATTTAACAATTATTTAACATTAAAAATTTGGAATTGTCAAAAAAATTAACGATATTAGTAGTGTAATAATGAGTAATAAAATAAAAAATATGAATTTAGTAGAATTGAAATCAGTAGGAAGTTGG
>NZAU01000161.1 GCA_002686215.1 Candidatus Woesearchaeota archaeon | reverse complement strand
TTGGTTGGTAGAGGTGAGGAGAAGTTTGACTCTGTATGACTTGAAGGAAGGNAGTTCGTCAATTGTAAATGTGTGCTCTCTATAGTCTTCAGCAGGGGAGACAAAAGTGTCACTAGAACCGTCATTATTTGCAACATCGATTATTTGTCCTCTNNNATCAATATTGTTGAATCCAGGGAATGCTTCATAAATGGGATTAAAGTTCTGATGATCAGAGATTGCAAAAAATCCTCTGATACCAGCATCTCTATCTTTNTAAACATCAACGATAATTTTCAGTGATGTTGCAGGGTTTTCCAANGAAATCTCTTTCGAGAGATATTGGAAAGCAGTTGGATCAGTATCAATGCCATTGACTCTACTATCAGTNACATAATTACTAATTACACTNTCTACACGGTTTGATGTGTAAATAACACTCATTCTCTGGGTGTCAATAACAGGAGAAACTCTAGAATCGGTGGTGCCGAAGTTAAGTCTCATAGTCATGGACTTATTACCAGGTAAAGTAGTGAGTTTTGCATCCTCATTTACCTTAGAGGCAATAATTCTTGGGGTAGAGAAGTAATTTGATCTAGAAATGGAGATTGCTTCAAAACCTTGATCAATGTAAGGAATTTCAGTTCCATTAATTGAAGTACCAGAGATAGTTCTGACTTCAGCATCAATATTTGTACCCTTTACGGTAACATGCTGAATTTGTGGAGTCAGAATTTCAAAAGGAATGTTTTGAGTTGCTTTAATGTTACTTCCGCCAGTGGATTTTGTATCACCCATATAAAGAATTGGGAAACTCTCGCCAGTTGAACGGCCAACTCCACTTGAACCCATATCAAGTTTAACTTTATAAGTGTCAAATGTACGTGGACTTGCAGCAGTTACATCATTAAGGTTGTGAGTTTTGTTAATTCTTCTAAGAGATACATTACCGAGTTCATACTTGGATACTTTAGTGCCAGAAAGATAATTCTTAGCAACTGTGCTATCAATTCCTCTCTCAGTGATAGTAATAGTGTTACCAGAGGCAGACTCATAAGAGACAATTTCTTCGCCTATCTTAAGATAACCAAGGTTGGTAGTTCCAACTCCAACATTCTCAAAAGTGTCAAATCCAGTGGTAGCATCTACCGTTATAGGTGATGTAGATGAAGCACTAAGTGCTGCAGTAAGTTTAACAGGAAGAATATCTGACTCAACATCAGAGATAGACACTCTGTTATCTGCAAAATTCATACCGTGATTCTTATGATTAACGGTAAAGTGAATACCATCAGAAACAACATCATTAATACCGTCAATGAGAACGTTACCGCCAAAGGAAGCGTTCAAATCAGTTCTTAGTCCAGAGTTATTAATGAATTGAACTGTATTGCCTGCTCCTGTTACAAAATCTCCCTGAACATTGTCTAAAAGGAGTTCATTTGTGTTGGCAATAGAAACCAGTGAAAGTCTCAGATTTCTACCCAAATCATTATTACCAATAGTGGATATGCCCAACACATCACCAACAACATATCCTTGTCCACCACTTGCTGCTACAGATTCTGAAATTGTAGCAGCAATGGCAACTCCATTACTAATCGCGATGTCAGCCTTAGCATTTCTACCATTGCTGGTAATGTTTACAAGTTCAACACCTGTATATTTAAGATAACCAGAAGAAGGTGTAAATCCAATACCAGAGTTGATAATATTCAGAGTGCCAGTCGCGATACCTGCTTTTCCGATAAAATCTCCAGATGCATTACTACCGTGTTGAACAATAGTGTTACCAAGTGTAAGATCTGTATCTTGAAGTGTAGATCCGATGCCAATACGTACTGATCTCGATACAAGATTGATCGAATTTGGCAGCAGTTTAGCAACTTGATTATTACCACGACTCAGTTCAGGACTATAAACTTCAATAGAACCATTTTCTACAAAATCTGCTCTATAGATAGTGAACTTAAGATCTTCCCACTGACTTGGTTCCCAAACAGATCCGTTTTGAGACTTATAAAGAGATCCAAGATAAGGTTGATTGGAAACAAAAGTCTGTGTGACTAAATCGTTCTCCCCAACTCTTGAAATGAATACTCTATATCTTGCAGATGCAGATCTAAGAACCATTGCATATTCTATACCTGGTTCTAGATAAACGGGAGCTGGAAGTGTAAATGTTGTTGCAACAGATCCATCACTACTTACATTTACTTGATCGGGATATAGGATTGATTGAGAAAGTGGAAGAATCTTCGTGGTGGGAATTCCATTAANAACAGTTCTGAGTTCAAAGATGACGGGAATGCCAAGATTATCAACTTGTTCAAAGAAAATATCACACTTAGTGAAGAAAATACCAGTGGTATCTTCAATGACAAATGTTTGTGCAAGAGGATCTGGCGGATTGGTTACAGTTACAGATGTATCTACAACTTCCGATGCAATAACTTGCGTACTGACTGTTTCATTTACCTGTGAAATCTCTTGCTCTTCATTGATTTCTTGAGATTGTATCGAAGCATTTCTGACGGAAATAATGTCTTCTTGAACTGTCTCGATAATACCACTAATTAAGAAAGTAGAAGTTGCACGAGTTGATGCATTAAACAAGTTGTTATTTACATCATCAATGAAAGTGAGAACTTTTGTACCAACTTCAAATCTAGGATTAGTGTCTACATTTGGATCTGGAAGGAACAAACTACCAATTAGAGTAGAAGTAAAATCAGATACAAGTCTTACCTGAGAAATAGTTGCTTGAGCGCCACTTGTTTCTCCAACTAATATCATCTCGGGGGCAACACTGCCAGCAAATGCGCCTTGTGGTTGATCGCATAACGAAAATGTATCAACATTTAANATAGTTGATGTTGGAGAGTAAGCACTGGGAAGTATTTGAGAATTGTTATATGGACTGTTTGTAAAAACTTCTGTTGCATTATCAAATGAACCTGATTTGTGATTTGCCTGTGCAACTCTAAATGAAATTGATGGATCACCCTCTGAAGACTCAGTGTCACCGACAGGACGCATAGTTCCCCTGACAGTTTCTCCAACTTGGAAGGTGCCCTCAACCATGCTTATCTCAAGAAGTTTTGGAATGCAATATTCACTTACAGCAACTCCGTCAAAGAACGCATAAACTTGAGTATTTGGTTTCAGATTTTTGATAATAAATTCAATATTTCTAGATCTAGCAAAAGAAATTAGATCTTGACTAACAACTCTATCGCCAAGAGATTCATTATCAAACTGTTCGGTAACAAATGTTTGATTTCCGGTTCTGGTTGCAACGCCAGTATCAAATATTTGAAGAGTTGTATCTTCAAAAGTAGTTGTGGTAGTGACATTACCTACTGTCTGAATTGCTGTTCTAGTTTCAGATCCGAGAACTTCTTCTTGTCCAGTCCAGTTGTTAACCCAAGAATTCCAGATAGCAGGAGCAAATCCAGTTTGAGGATCAATATTTAGAGTTCTAGTTGCAGTCTCAAGAGTTTCTGTGAAATTGCCTTCAGTTTGAACTATGTTTGCTTCAAGTCTGACTTGATCAGTCCAAGAATCCGATGCCGGAAGAAGTTCAAGAGCTCCAAGCCAGAAACCAACAATAAAAGGAGTTACACTTTCAGTGCGAGTGCCAAATGATTGCTTTAACCACTCAACATCTGTATAGTCAAGAGTAACAATATCATTTGTTTTTTTAATATTTGTACCATCAGGATTTGTGAATTTTAAATCACCAGATCCAGTAAGACTTTGGGTTAAATCGGTTTGAGTGGTATAATGCTTAGGACGTGCCTCTTTTCTCTTAAAGTCAACACTATTTTTAAATTCAACGGAGGTTTCCTGTGCAAGGAATGACGTAAAATTATCAACGAAGAAACCAGATTTAAATCTGTTTAATCCATTAGCATCTGGAACAAATAAATTTGCAGTATTTGTTTCAAGTAATGAAAGTGAAGTGTAAAATTCAAGATTTTTAATTCTATTCTCAAGTTGCTTAATATCAACCATTCTATAACGCTTATGCTCTAAGAATTTCTTAGATGCATTAGATACATCGTAAAGATAAGGTGGTAAAGAAATTCTTGCAATCTCTAGTGCATTATCTACCGAAGTTGGACTTTCTGGTATTTCTGCGGGAGTTCCATATTTAACTTGGAACGCACCATCTTTAGTCAAATAAACTCTATCAATTCTTCCGAGATAGAAGGAGAAATCAGTCAGAATTCCTTCATTTGAAGCAAGAATATTTGGTGCAGAGTTGCCAGTTATATTGAATGATCTTCCATAAAATTCTAATGGAGATCTATCACCTTCAGATACTGTCTCAATNTCAGAAACCTTAGGNCGAATGTCAATAATGTCAGAGTTTCTGATAAAGTTTACATTTTGAATTTCTTTTGAATAGTCGAAAGATGAATATGAATTTGCAGTTGTNATATCTCCATCATCTGTAGACTCATAATATCCATTTGAAAAATATGCAATTATTTTTCTTTGAGGNGCCTCTTCATCATTTTTTCTTTTNAGAACACCATGATTATAAAACTCTCCATTTTGNCCATTTCGAGATTTGAACTTGAATGAAATATCTTTACTTGGAGTNTCTAAAGTGGTTAGAGATCCTCTTACTCCAGATTCTTCAAATACAACAATTTCTCCTTCTTTGAAACTNATTTGATTTTTAGGAAGGAATGCTATTTTAGAAGCAGTTTGTTTTACACCAACGATAGCGTGAGCGCCTGATGTTTGTCCAATTACAGATTCTCCAATTACAAGATCGGAAGTTTTTGCAGTAGGCCCTGTCAAATTTGCAAGAGTCATTGAGGGTGCTGATGGATCTGTATTATCAGCAGATGGATCAGTCGCTAATTCATAGATTCCATGAACTTCAATCAAGTCTGCAGAATTTAGTGAAATAAATTCATCTTGAACTCTAGTNCCGAAAGGATAATTACCATNAGTCAGTCCATCATTAAGAGTTGTAGAACCAATACCAGAAGCACTCTTTACAGACTTGTCAATAACAACAGAGTTGACTCTGTTTTTTATTTTATTTTTTGCTTTAGGTTTAATCTTAGAAATAGTTGTGACAAGAGTTGCCTCATCATCACCNCCAAGATTGAAAATTTCTAATTGATTNGAACCAGNATTTAACTGAACCTTATCTGAGGTAAGTTCTTCAGTTGTNCCATCACTTCTAATAAGAGTGTATCTTTCNGGNGTAAATGGTAAGAANGTTTCATTAGATTCAGTTGTAACAGCAGCAGATAACTTATTGTCAACAATGTTAACTTGCTGAGTCTTTCTAATTGTGAGTGTGGCGTCAGTTAAATCTACATTAGAAATATTACGCTTAGGCATCTCTGTGTACAGAGTGCTGTCATTAGAAATACCAAGATCTCCAGCGATCACTTTAACATCATTAAGGGTAGTTGCTGACGCTGGAAGAGCACCACTACAAACACCTTCTACTGTGGAAACACCAGTAATTGTTACAGATGATGTCGCNACACTAACGACAGATNCAAAAACTGNATCTTGAGATAAACTGCCAGAAAAGGAAAGAATATTTCCTACCTTAATTTGTCCTGGGAAAAGAGGATTTGTNGATCTNAGTGTTGATGTATTAGAAGCCGCAGCAGTGATAGTTGCAACCCCGACATTAAAATTNGGNGAAAGAACCACATCAGCAGAGAAAGTTCTNGCGGCTCCAACCTCAGCTCCATTTGCACTACCAAAAACTGATAGTACATCACTAATACCGTAGGAAGTGATTGCAGTTGCTACTCTTGAATTTTCAATTCCATCAATAATAAAGTTTTCATTTAGAATAAACTTACCAGAAGTTTCGTATAATACAAGAGATTTTGTATTAGTGGCTGCGTCTTTCAAAAATGCAGTTGCACCACTATTTTTACCCTTAATAAAAGTAGGAACTGATAATGTAATAGTTTCGTTTAATGTAACTTCAGTGGTTGTTTGAACATCAAATAGAGATAATCCCCACTCGTTAATGTTTGAATTGGAACCGCTGTAAGTTCCTGAGTCTAATCTAAAGTCATAAACTCTTGCTAATCCTATTTCTTTACCAGCGATGCCAGTTGAACTATTAGCTACCCTAGCGTCTCTGAGACTTAATACATAAGTATTACCAATACCTATTGTTGGAGAACCATGAACTCTATTGAGTTTAAGTGTCTCACCTGTCTCATAATTAATTTGTTGTGCTTTTAAAGTCTTTGTGGTTCTAGGTTTAGGGACATCAAGAAATACTGGCGCAGTTGTTTCTACATCGTATCCTTTTACAAATGCTCTACCAGGGGAAATTTGATAGATCGCTAAATCATCAGATGGTATAGATCCGGAGTATGTAGTTTGATCTTCTGTAAAGAGTCCTCTGTTTCCCTCTCTATTGTTAAGAGATTCTTTTACATTAATACCAAAAGACTTAACATAATAATCACCAGATTCTGCATATGTTCTTCTAGCCAGTTCATCTGTAATAAATGAGTATTCACTCGTATTTTTTTCGCGAAGAACACCATTAACTACAGTTGCAAGTTCAAGAAAATTGCTATCATCTAAGTCACTAATATCTTTTTTTTGAAGTGATGCGGTAATCTTAAGTCTATCTGCACCTGGAGCTCCAAAATTATTAAATCCCGCTGAATTGTCAGTCAGTGTTGGATCTAAATCGGGATTAATAATTGTCTCTTCAACTAATAATCCAATTCTATAACTGGGAGTGTTAGAATATTGATCTAATATTAATGTCTGATCACTTACATTTAAAAAAGTTCCTTTGCCAAAATACACACCATCACTGATGAAGAATGCAGATCCTGTTGCGGTTGCACCTTGTTGAACAGTAGTGGCGAAAGGAACGCCTTCACCTATAAGGGTATTGGCAGTAGAAATAGTTACGTTTGCAGTCAGAAGTTCTCCACTTCTGAAGACTGACTCTTGATTATTTGTACCAGATCCAGAATAATTAATATACAGAGTTACTTGTCCTCTTGTAGATTCTGATTCTAAGATATAACTATCAACAACTGCAGTAACACCAGAATCTTGTCCTTTTATTTGTGCTCCTACTAATTGATCGATGTAATCAAAAATAGGAATTCCTAAGTATGTGTTTTCTAATACAACACAATGATAATTGGTTGAATATGTCGTATTGCCGGGAATTACTTTAGCACCTTCCTTAAAAAAGTGCTGTCCAAACTTTTCAACTTGATTTTGCAGGATAGACTGAAGAGAGGTTAACTCTCTCGCCTGCACTGGATAACCTGGTTTAAATAAAACCTTGTAATAATCCTTCTGAGGATCGAAGTCGTCAAAATATGGAGCGACGTTAAGATTGGTTTCCTGTGACATAATTCCTTAGAACTGCAAGATAATTTTGATATCTTCTTTTTGACTGGACGAT
>NZAU01000160.1 GCA_002686215.1 Candidatus Woesearchaeota archaeon | reverse complement strand
AAACATCTGCTCTTGTTTCCAAACTATATTATTTTCCATGTTTACCGCCTTTATCTAAACTATTCATAATAGTTTTTATTTGTTCATCATTTAGTATATTAAGAGCTGATTTTGCTTTCTCATTACTATATCCATAATACTCTTTTACATATTCTAAATATTTTTCTTTCTTCGCTTTCAACCAAGGTGTATATCTTTTCCTTGTTCTTAGAGTATTTAGTAAAAAGTCAAATTGTAATTTGTTATCTATGTGATGATTCATGTTCATTTCATTTACTAAAAATACTGTGTCTTGAAATGGAGCAAGACATTTATTTACAATGTATGCAGGATATTTCTTTTCCCACATTTCATCTTCACTATCCATAAGTCTTTCTTTGGAAGAATTTATGGCATTTAAATATTCTTTTAACTCATACATTATTTGTGATATCCTTGTTCAATTAATTTCCATGGTATAGTTTCTGCATGATTAGTTTCATTATATAAATTTACACTATCTCCAGCAACTTGTACTCCACTTGATTTACTAAATCCTTTGAACGCCATGTTAAATGCAATACTTCTTCTTTCACCAGAACCTTGAAAAGGATATACTTGATGATACAAACTATTAGGAAATAACAAACACATACCAGGTTTTGGTCTTGCCACAAAAGAACCTGTTGTAAAAATACTTTCATTTGTACAAAATGTAAATTCAATCTGACCATCTTTTTCTTTTGGTTTGTTAGGTATATTTCTAGGTTTCATAGCTGGAACTTTCAAATATAACACGGCACTTATTTGACAATGTGAATGATTGTGTTGTGGATTGTATTCATTTTCATATTGAGATACAGACCAGATAGATTGCATTTGAGTTTTTACATTCATGGCATTCCATTGGTCATGTAAACCAGCATTTAAATAAGCTTGTTCTAGATAACTTCTAGATAGTGCATGAAAGATATTCATCACTTTTTTTTCTTCTAACATAGAATGTGGTATTTCACTTTCAGTTTCTATGACACCAGCAAGTCTAGCACCCATATCTTTTCTATCTTTAATTACATCAACAATTTCATTGAGAGGTTTAATAACACCTTCTGGTAATTGTGCAATTAAAATTAAAGGCCCAAAGGGTTTTACCACTTGTACATTATCTATTTCCATTTCACATCCACCATAATTTCTGTTAGACAGGCCAGTAAGTTTATTTCTTGGTCGGCCACAAATGCTGACTGATACTGGTACTTAGATAAGATAAGAACTGCATGAGGTATAGTGCTAGAATCAGCAAACTCATAAAGACTGTCATAAATACGGCGATACATACGGACAGGGTCATTGTCAAGATTATGCACAATCCACTTTCGCACATTTGTAAATTCTTGTGCTTTGAGTGCAGCCACAAGTTCATTTATATTTACCTCCGATATATTAACTAATATTCCAGCATCTATTTGACCAGATGTAGAATATCTTTGTAATTCATTTAAGGTTCTACGCCAATCTGGGAAATATTTAGTTAATACTTCCATTACAACTCTAGGTTCATATTTTACATTCTCTTGTTCTAGAATATTTTTAACACGACCAAAGAAGTCTTTTGCAAGTTTTGGTTTATCACCTTTAGGAATAATAAAATCAATCACACTACATCTTGAATGTAATGGTTCTATCAATCTGTTTTTATAATTACAAGTAAGAATGAATCCACAGTTTTTGTGAAATTCTTCCATGAACCCACGAAGGGCAGGTTGAGTAGATTGAGGATTTAGATAATCTGCCTCATCAAGTATAACATACTTACGACCACCTTCAAGTGATACAGTAGAGGCAAAGTTTTTGATTTTATTTCTNAGAACATCAATACCAGATTCTTCTGAACCATTTATNACTANTGATGTTGCACCTATTTCATCAAGCATTGCTTTGGCAACAGTAGTCTTACCTATGCCAGGGCCACCTGATAATATTAAATTAGGAATGTGTTTATCTTCTACAAATTCTTTAAAAGTATTTTTTAAATGGTCTGGTAGAACACATTCATTGATAGATTTGGGTCTATGTTTTTCAACCCATAAAAAAGTTTCCATAATATAAAGTCCAAGTTATTCATTTTAAAATAAGAATGTTGCAGTTTTTACTAATGAGAATAATAACAAACCTGTTACTATACCACTAAAGTAAATTAACCAAAATGCTTTATCATTCATAACTACTCTCTGGTTCAAGTGCAACCCAATATTCAATATCTTTATTTGTAGATTTTAAATGACTAATATTCTTTGATGATATATCTACATCATAATTACCATCCATAAGTTTTAAATTTTCTACTTTAAAAAAGAAATTAAAGTCACTGCCATCTGCAACAGTATCAACATCTAAAGAGAATGTATTTGCAGTATCATTCTTTTTATCTTTGACTGTTAGATATACATCTGTATNTTTCTTTTCTAATACTAGGTCTGGTGCCTGTATGACACCTGCAGCTCTTTTNAGTTTATTCAAGTCTTCACCATTCAATGTAAATGAAACTTCTTTACTTGGCATAGTAATAGTTTTACTTGGTGAAGTTACAACTGATGGGTCTGAGTAAAAATACTTCAAAGAATTTTTTGGATTTTTTTCTTCTTTGATAGTTACAAAGCCATCATTGAATTCTAGAATAGGACTTGTAAATAAAGATATAGAAGCAAGAAACTCATTTAGGTCATAGATTGCTACTTCCTTATCAAATGATTCTTCTACATCTGCTTTTGCAACAATATTTTTCATGGCAGACATTGTTGTCAATGTACTACCTTCCTTGATAACAAGATTTTGATTTATTGTTGCAAAGTTTTTTAACACTTCAACTGTGTGTTCACTTAGTTTCATAATATAATCTCCTGTGTTAATGTTCTTTACTTAGTGTTGGTGATTTAAATTGTGCGACAGTTTCTTTACTGTCTCTTATATTAAAGTTAGCAGACATTGTTCTTCGTTCACCATCACCAAAAAACGGCATAACACAATGTTGTAACCAATTAGGGAATATTATCATAAATCCTTTTTTAGGTTTTATATATTCCTGTGCGTCTAACTTTAATCTATAAACATCATGAATAGTATTCGTTGATGTTATTAATCCTGTGTGACCATCAATATCACCTGTTGCATTATGTAATTGAGGGAATGATGGTTTTTCTTCAATACACTTTGGCACTTTTAAATAAAGTATCATAGACATACCTGCAGGTGTTTGACATCCATGTGCATGTAGAGGATTGTAATCTCCAGCATAACTATGTACAGTCCATGCTTCAAAAGCCTCTGCAATACTATCACGATTATAACCAGATTTATCTTTTAATAAACTAGAGGCACATCTATCTATAACTAATTTAAAATCTTTACCTACACCATCATCTAATGGAAAAGTCCATTGTGCAGATTTTTTATCTTGATTAATCTGTCCAACTAACTGACCTTCATGAGATACATTACTAGGTATAATAACTTCATCAATATGTTTATTGATATCATCAACAAATGTATCTGGGAATTGTACTGCCATTAGTTTATATGCAGGTATAGTTTTTATTTGTGCATGAGTATCAAAAGATTTATCTTTTTTAGATTCTTGTTTCCCACCTAAAGAATCTGAAAGGTCTTTTAAACTCATGAGCGGTCTTTCCTATAATGGTCACCAGTTAGTTTTTCTTTTAAAGTGACATTGATGTTTGCTGAGAATGTTCTTCTTTCATCATCTTCTTTTCCAAAGAAAGGCATTACACCATGTCTTAACCAACTAGGGAACATAATCAATGTACCAACTTCTGGTTTAATATATTCTTCTGTAATAGGTCTTAACATATTAATATCACGCATACCATTAGTACCCCATGTTAAATATGTAAAACCATCTACTGCACCTGATGATTCATTTAATCCTTCAAAATTTTCTGACGGATTACCTAAGGTTGNAATACATCTAGGAACTTTTAAATACATAATACATGATACACCCATAGGTGTTCTTGTGCCGTGGTCATGTACAGGATTATAGTCACCACTATAACTATGTACTGTCCACATTGATTCCATAGAGGTTTCACATTCAATTCCGATTGACCTATCAACAAATTCTCTTGCAAGTCTTTGTAATACCCCACTAAACATTTCACCGACTTCATCNCCTTCATGTGGGAANGTTAATTGTGCNGACCTTTCATTCTGTCNAATCTGTCCAACTAAACCTTTTGAGTGGTCTACATTGTTTGGTATNATTACATCATCAATATGAGTATTGATTTCTGTTGTNACTTCTGNNGGNAACTGACAACGCATTATATTAACTGCAACTTTTGGTCGCATTGCAATCTGTATACCACCAGGGTTCTTCGGTAATTCTTCACCTGTATCTATCTGTTGTTTTTCTGAGACCTCGTTTTGAGCATTTATCATATCTGCTCTTTTGACTTGTTGGGTTTCATTCGCACCCTGCATGACTTTATTGTAGTCATCTATCGTAAAGGGACCATCGGTTTCTCTTTCTCTTACTGTTGTAGATTCACCAGTTTCAGTATTGAGTACATCAATACCACCTTTACCCATATCATCATCGCCTAATATTTTCATAATTGTATCCCATTATATATGAAAGGAACAGGCTTTGTCAACCTGTTCCTAACACTTTTTTTCAAATTATTTTACTTTAATAGTTTTTGGTTTTTTGTGTTCTGGTACAATCTGTTCCAAATCTATTTTAAGTAAACCATTTACTAGTTTCGCATCTTTGACTTCAATATCATCTGCCAGTGTGAACCTTCTAGTGAATGCTCTCTTTGCAATGCCTTTATGAACTAGACCCTCAGTTGGGTCTTTATCAGCCATTAAATCAGCTGATTTAATTTCTAAGACACCATCAGTTAAAGTGACTTCTATTTCATCTTTACCGAATCCAGCCAGTGCGACTTCAATCACATGTTTAAAGTCATCTGTCTTTCTGATATTGTATGGTGGGAATCCACCAGTTTCGTAGGTTGTTCCATAATCTACTAGTCTATCAAAGACCCTATCAAATCCAACCGAAAAAGGTGTGAATTGATTTATATCAAAATGTGTTAGTTTTACCATTGTAATAACCTCCTTAGTTAAGCAAAGTTTAATTTCGTGAACCCATTAGGCGTTCACATTTTTATTTATACAACTTTTAAACAAATTGTATAAGTTTTTTTGGCTCAATTTCAATAGGTTTATAACCTGTATCTTTCAAACCAAATTTTTTTATCTCCCACTCTGTTAGTATTTTTGGTGGTGCAGGTAATTCAACTTGATTACCTTCTTTATCTTGAAGTACAATACCAACTTCATTGTACTTATCTTTAGTTAAAAACTTGCCTCTTAATTGTGCAAGTAAATCATTCTCCTCTTTAGTGACAAAGGTCACTAGTAATCCATGTAAATATAATTCAAACATCTTCTCAAATCCTTTTTCATCTTTAAGAAAGATATCTGAATTATCTAATACACATTCACCTACTAATGAAGAACCTAGTATATGGTCATGTGTATTTTTTGTTCTACCCTTGACTGCCTTTGTTGATTCATAATGAGTATGGATTCTACTCATACAATATGTAAATCTGCACATGTCATATTTGATATGATAACCCTCTCTGTAAGGTTTGGCATTTGCAATCTCTGGTGTCCATAAATGTAAATTTGCTCTGAGATTATTCCAAGACATTCTGGCCTTATCTCTTAACAAATCTATTTTTTTCTTTGGATGTCTAAACATAATTTTTAAAAAAAACTGAGGGAATTTTCATTCCCTCAGCCTGAGGTATCAAACATGAAGTTTGAATCCTAGTAGTTTACTGCCCCACCATTTTCATTAAGATTTTCATCTTCTGGGTCATCTAAGTCTTCATCTGAATTAGTCATACCTTGTACATCTTCCCCAGCATCTATCTTAGTGTATAAATCCATGAATGATTCTTTTGTATCATCATCAAACCTTGATACACATAACTCGATTGATTTCATCTTGTCATTGAAGATTGAGAATGCTTTAACTATGTGGTCAAGTCTTCTAGTAGATATAATCTCATCAACTCCACCATCATAAAAAGTCTTTCTGATAACCTCTGCCCAAACAGTTAGATTCTCAGCAAACTTCTCATCTTTTTTACCATACTTATCCATACTACCGAGAACTATCTTTTTCTCAACAGCAGAACTAGGATAAGGTTGTTCAATCGTAACA
>NZAU01000159.1 GCA_002686215.1 Candidatus Woesearchaeota archaeon | reverse complement strand
GTTAAATTTAAAAAAAAATCAAAACATTTATTAGACAAATTAAAAAATTTATATGGTCCAGGAGAAATATTTAATTTACAATTATCTAAAATAAATCAAGATGGAATAATTTTACCACATATTGATCATGGACTTGATTTTGTTTTCTCACACAGGATACATATTCCTCTAGTGACAAATGAAAATGTAGTATTTACAATAAATAAAAAAAAATATAATCTACTTTGTAAAAAAGTTTATGAAATAAACAATTTGATGGAACATTCTGTTAAAAATAAAAGTGAGTTTGATAGAATTCATTTGATTCTAGATTATATTTCATGTGAATATATTCCTTTTGTAAAACCACCAAATAGCAAATACCTATGATTTTATTGAAATCTGAAAAACATAAAGTATCACCCATTGTTTCTGACTTGAATTTTTTAACAGAACAACAATGCGATGATATTATTAAATTATCAAAAAAATTTTATTTAAGGTCAGGTGGCATTGGTGATGCAAAAAGTGAAAATAATTTAAATATTAAAGGTGATTATCAGAAAAAAATATTTCAACAAGATTACAGTCCAGGTATTAGAAAGTCAGAAATAAGATGGTTTGATTTAGATGATTCAACTTCTTGGATTTATGAAAAGTTAATAAAAACTATCAATAGAATTAATTTTGAGAATTATGGAATGTCACTTAAATATATTGAAACAATGCAATTTACAGAATATTCTGGATTACATGAAAGTTATTACAGAGAACATAATGATTGTGGAAACATTCATGACCAGAGTAATTTTGTAGATATTAGAAAACTTTCATTTTCAATTCAATTAAGTGAAGAGGATTCTTATAAAGGTGGAGAGTTAGAAATAACAAATTGGGATGAAAGTATTTTTGTTGTTCCAAAACAAAAAGGATCAATTACATTTTTTCTTTCTGATATGAATCATCAGGTAAAACCAGTTACAAAAGGAATTAGATATTCATTAGTTGGATGGGTAAATGGACCTAATATAAAATGAAATTTATAGGACTTAGATTGTGTGAGCATGATTCTAATATTTCATATTCAGATGATATCACAGTAAAGTATTATAAATCTGAAAGAGATTTTCAAATTAAACATCATGGTTTTAACAACCTTACTGACTGGAAATTTTTAATTAAGAAGTGGAAAATTAACCCAAAAGACATAGATGCTATTGGTATTGTTTTAGATTGTTTTAGACACAAACAAATTCATTGTAATGAACAAAAACTTTTTGAAATCATTGATATTGATGAACTAAAGTCATTAGGATTTGAATGTCCTATTTTTAGATTAGATCATCATCTAGCACATTCACTTAGTATTTGGACTTTAGATGTTCCCACCACAAAAAATTTTGTTTTTGATGGTTTTGGTGATGACAGAATTTTTCACTCAATTTTTACTGATCAAAGAATTTTAAGTTGTCCCATAAAAGAAAATCATCTAAGTTTTGGTCAATCATTAGCAAAATTTGGTGTTGAGATAGGTTTAGATGGTAATGATTTAGATCATGCTGGAAAAATAATGGCGTTAAAAGGATATGGTAAATTGAGAACAAAGAATATTTCTTACCAAAAATATTCTTTGGATAATTTAGATGATTTATGGAATACACATCAAAATTTTTCAATACATGATAATTTTGAAGAAATATGCTGTCACGTAAATAATTGTCACACCAAAACTGAGAAAATATTTGCTGAACATTTTTCCAAATATTCAGAAAAAAATGATGTAATAGGATATACTGGTGGAGTAGCTCAAAATACTGTCATTAATAGTAAATTAAAAAAAATTAGAAAGAATCTTCAAGTCCCACCTCATTGTAATGATGAAGGTTTATCTTTAGGTATCATAGAATTTTTAAGACAATATTTTGATCAAGAAAAATTTAATATTGATAATTTCCCATTTATTCAAGATGATGAATCTCCAGAAAGTAGAGTATCTAAAAATACAATTAAAAAAACAGCAGAATTTTTAGCACAAGGTAAGATTGTGGGATGGTATCAGGGACATGGTGAAATTGGACCAAGAGCACTAGGGAATAGAAGTATTCTTATGAATCCTATGGTCACAGATGGTAAAGAAATTTTAAATAAAAAAGTTAAACATAGAGAATTTTTTCGTCCATTTGGAGCTTCAATACTTGAGGATAAAACAACAAAATATTTTGATTTTGAAGGAAAATCTGAATACATGTTGTATGTTATGGATGTTTTAGATAAAAAATCATTTCCAGCAATAACCCATGTTGATGGAACATGTAGAATACAAACTGTTTCAAAAAACTTGACAACATATCACTCATTAATTTCAGAGTTTGAGAAAATAACTGGGTTGCCCATGTTATTAAATACTTCATTAAATAATGGTGGAAAACCTATTTGTGGTCATATCAAAGATGCTTTGAAACTTTTTTCAGAAAGTAATCTAGATATATTAGTAATAGGTGATGAAATATATTTAAAATGAAATCTAATGATCTGTCTATACCCTTTTATTTGTATAAAGTTAATAATTGGGAAGAAAAGAAAAAAAAATTAATCAGTTGTTTAAATCAATTAAAAAGAAAAAAAATTGGTAATGTAATAACATCTCAAATGTTAGGTAATGTAGAGATATTATCAGAAGAAATTGAAAAATTTCAAAATGAGATTGACGTCAAACTATTAGCTTCAGAAAGTTGGTTTCAACTTTATGAGAATGGAATGAATCACTCAGTCCACAATCATGGTGCAATTGGATTTTCTTCTATTTGTTATGTTTCTTTTAAAAAAGAAATTCACAAATCAACAAAATTTGTGCTTCCATTTCTTAATCCTATTGATGGTTCAGTACAACACTATTCACCTAATGTTGATGAAGGTTTCATTATATTTTTTCCTTCAAATTTGATGCACTATGCTCCAGTAAATACCTCCTGTGAAAATAGAATAATTTTTTCATTTAATTTAGAAGTTGATTACACTCAAGATTGTTCTCAAGAATATAAATACAAATAGGAATTAAAGTGTTAAAAAAATGATATTGTATAGCTATAGGGGAGAACATCCATTATCATACCTACCTCCAAATTTATCTGGAAAAACTTCAGATGAGATAAGAGATCTTGGATGGACAGAGGTAACAATTCCAGATATTGACATTTCAATTCCTAGAAATGCTAAAGTTCCAAATTATGAATTTTTTACATATAAAAAAGGTTATGTTTGGAATGAAGATAATTCATCCTATGATCAAGTAGATTTGACTAATGATGAAAAATTAGAATTAGTAAACTTTAAGTATTTTTGGGAATTATTAACAATAGGATTATATGATGAATCTACAGATGGACCTGTATTGAACTCATTATATGAAAAAATTAGAAACCATGCTAAAACAAATCTTTCCTCAAATTTATTACTTACAGAATTAATTTGCCAAATTACTACTGCCAAAATTGATAGAATTTCTTTGAATGTTTCTCAAATGCAGACTACTATAAATGAACTTCTTTCTGTGATACCTATTGATGCTGATGATCATGCTTTTCTACAATCTATATTCTCCAAGTCTGGTATGGATGCTATCGTTACACTCCCAGCTTTATAATATATGAAATTAGAACTTGATCAGAAAAAAGTATGTAGTATTGAAAAATATTATCTTGATAATATCTTAAATCAAATTAATGAAGAAGATTGGTTGATTGATGATTATAGAAATAAAGTTGGTAATATGCAACATGTGAATTCTATACCCATACATCATTCACCTAGATGTGGGTATGATCCTAATTCAATCTTTTCTGTAGAAAAAAGAATTTCATATAAAAAATATTATCCACTTATAAAACCTATTTTAGAACAATTAAAACAATATTATACTTATAATTTTCATGCTTCTTTTATTGCTAGATTAAAACCATTTAGTGAGATAGGTATTCATCGTGATGTTGGAGACTTTGTGATGAAGTGTCATAGAGTTCATGTACCATTGCAAACTAATAAAAATGTAAAGTATTGGATACAAGGTAAAGAATATAATTGGGAAAAGGGATATGTATATGAATTTGACAATTCTTTAGCACATGGCGTTTTTAATGATAGTGATCAATATAGGATTCATTTAGTTTTAAATTTATACAATTTAAGTGAAGATGATCTAAAAAAAACAAATAATACTAAATTAAAATATTCTTGACATGAAGACAATTATAGTTTTGGATGGTGGTTTAGGAAGAATAATAAGTGCTATTCCAGCACTTTTAAAATATCATAAAAATCACTTAAATGAAGATTGGTGTATCATGATTCATAAATGGGATTTTATAACTTGGGGTATTTCAGAACTTCAAGAAAAAACTTTTGACCCAGATAAGAAAGGTTCATTTGAGTTGTTCATGGAGGCAACTAATATTATTTCTCCAGAACCCTATCTGGTTCCTGCTTACTATAAAAACCAAATTTCTTTAAAAGAATCTTTTGATGTATGTATTAATAATACTGAAGATCATAGTGATCTTCCCCAGATGCAACTTAATTTATCTATTCCTGAAAAAAGAACTGCATATGATATAATAGAAAATGCTAAAAAATTACAGAATAAGAAAAAAACAATTGTGTTGCAACCATATGGTTCAACAGCAACACCACATGTTTTAGGTGTTTATGATGAATCTTTAAGATCAATACCAAATAAAATGTTAGATTATTTTATTGATAGACTATCTGAAAAATATTGTTTAATCTACATGGGAGCAAAAGAGTTTCATAATACAAAAACTTATAAACCAAATCCAGATCCAAACTTAAGATTATGGGCAGCAATTATAGATTCTGCTGATTACTTTATTGGTTGTGATAGTTGTGGTCAACATATGTGCAAAGCATTGAATAAAAAAGCATCAGTTTTTCTAGCAGGAACTCATAAAGTAAATGTAACTTATGATGATTTTCATATTATTGAAAAAAATTTACCCTTTTACTCAGGATCTATGAGAATCTCTGGTTTCCATTCTCATATGTCATCTAGATTAAATGAACCAAGAATTGATTTTACTCAGGAAGAAATTGAAAAAGCATATGTAGAGATAATAGAAAATATTGAAGGAAGTAGTGAAATACCTGTAGAAGAAAAGAAAAAAATTGAGGGAGTATCTTACAAATGATAATAAAAATACCAGTATCTGTTGGAGAACTTTTAGATAAAATTTCTATTCTCAAAATAAAATCAAATTTTACAAAAAGTGATTATGTACACAAAGAATTAAAAAAATTGATTGATATTTCAAAAGAAAATAGTGTTTATTCAGAAAAATTTATAGATAAATTATATCAAATTAATTTAGAACTATGGAATATTGAAGATAAATTAAGAAAATTTGAAGATCAATGTCTATTTGACAGTGATTTTATTTTCTATGCTAGAAAAGTCTATATCATTAATGATAAAAGATTTAAAATAAAAAAAGAAGTGGATGAGAGGTATAAATCAGAATACAGAGAGATAAAAATTTACTAATAAAATAATACAATGACTTTTAAAGAAAATGGATTTGAGGTGGTAAGAAATATTATATCAAATCAACTTTTAGAGCATCTCAGATTAGAGTTTAACATGATCAAGGATATTTCTTATTTTCGTAATAACTCCAATAATCCATATTATTTTGGCGATTCACAATCTCCAAAAAGTTTTAGTGTTTATGGACCTAGATTTTTTGAATGCCTTTCCATTCAACTAAAAGACAAAATGTCTGAAATTGTTGGATTTGATTTACACCCTACTTACACATATGCCAGGATTTATTATAAAGGGGCAATTTTAAAACCACACACTGACAGACCAAGTTGTGAGTACTCTACCACTATTTGTATCAGTAGCACAGATATATGGAATTTTTATATTAAAGATAAAAATGGAAAAGAAAATATTGTTAAATTGAATCCTGGTGATATGTGTGTTTATTCTGGTTGTGAACTAGAACATTGGAGGAAACCTTTTGAAGGCACTGAGCAAATGCAGTGTTTTTTACACTATGTAAATCAAAATGGTAAATATAAAAGTCATAAGTATGATAAAAGAAGAATGATGGGCATACCAGAGATTATTGGTGAGTCTTCCAAATCAAAAAAAATTAATTACAATTAATCATTCTGAATGACTATGATTATTGTTTATGTTAGATTAAATAATTGACTTTTATTTGTGTATCATATATAATTGAGTGAAAACATTATAGGTATATGGCATATCAATCAGTTTGGTTTTACACAAACTTGCCAGAAGATATAGTAGATATCATTGAGCGAGATGTGTCTGAAAATTTTGATGACAGAATGGGAGACTCCAGACTGCATGGTGATGCTCTTAATCTTGAAAAAAGAAATTCTCAAAATGCTTGGATTCCAACAGATCATTGGGTTGGTGGATTTTTGTGGCATTACATTCAACGTGCAAATCGTGAAAACTTCTTGTATGATTTAAGGTGTATTGATGGAGAATCAATGCAATATACGAGATACAGTGAAGGTCAGTTTTATGGATGGCATAATGATTCTGGACTTGCAACACATTATAAACCAGTAGCAGTGGGTAATCGCACTGAAGGTCTGGGACAAGACTTTGTAAATGAAAATATTGAGATGGTTCGTAAATTGTCTTTTGCAATACAACTATCTGATCCTGATGACTATGAAGGTGGTAATGTGCAACTTCTAGATGAAGCAGGTAATAGTTATTTTGTTCCACGTAAGAGAGGAACTATTGTATTGTTTGACTCTCGTACACAACATAGAGTTTTGAAAGTAACAAAAGGAATCCGTAAATCCCTTGTGGGTTGGGTTGTTGGACCACGTTGGAAGTGAGGTAGAACATGGCAGAAGATATGACTGAAGAGCAACTTTTATTGTCAGAGAAGACAAATACTGGAACTTCTTGGACTCGTAATGATAGTTTTGAAAAGGATGGATATCTAGTTATTAAAAACCTTTGGGATCCTGAAGAACTTTATCACCCAGTCCCTGAAAAAAGGGGTCAGTATAATTATTATGATAAAAATCCTGAGCATTTTAATTACAATGAGGTTGAGAATCAAGTAGAGGGTTCTACTTCACGTTATTGGCATCCACAATATCGTACCATTCATTCTGGTATTCGTATGAAACTAGAGAAAATCATTGGTCGTAAGTTGTACAATACTTATTATTATGATAGATTCTATTATCCTGGACAAGAACTGACACGACACAGTGATCGTGATGCATGTGAGATTTCAGTGTCAGTTCATGTCAGCACTAACCTAGAAGGTAAGGATGCTGATTGGCCTTTCTGGATTAAGACACCAGANACTTACACNGATAAGAAGAAGACTGAACTGTTCTTGTTCCTGGTGAGAATCGTTCNCTGGTTCTGAAACCTGGTGATGGTTTGCTTTATAAAGGNTGNGANNGNCCACACTGGCGTGATGCTATGCCTGGATTAAATAAGAGGAAGAATAAAAAACTGTTCGGTAAGAAGACTTCAGAGACTGAACTTTATTATCATCAGATCTTCTTCCATTATGTCCTACAAGATGGACAACGTGCTCACTGTGCATGGGATAGAGCACGATGAGTGATGCAAGAGTTATTCATCCACACAATTATGGGTGGTTAGAGAAGAAACTCTCCACCCAAGAGATGGATTACCTGTGGAAGTGTATTGACAATAAAAGAGAGTCACACAAGCAATACCTTGCCGGAAATAATTATGAAAGTAATGTATTAGTTGATGAGGATGATTGGTTCTGGAAGAATACTGTTAAACCATTGGTTCATCAATATGCAGATGTAATTGGAAACATTGGAGAAAAAGTTCCTATAAATCAACTTCATCCATATTATTTACAGCAAATGTGGGTAAATTATCAAAAACAAAACGAATTTAATCCTCTCCATGATCATGGAGGAGTCTATAGTTTCGTAGTCTGGATGAAGATTCCAACCAGACATTTTGAACAAAATAAAAATCCAATTGCATTGAGATCCAATAATCCCAAAATATCAACCTTTGAATTTAGATACATTAATACCTTGGGTGAGATATCTGAATTTGTTTATGAGATGAATCCCGAGATTGAAGGAACAATGTTGTTATTTCCATCAAACTTAATGCATCAAGTTAATCCATTTTTTGACTGTGATGAAGACAGAATTTCTATTTCAGGAAATATTGTAGTTAACACAAAAGAATTATTATGAAGGCACCACTATTTGAATATCCTTCTTACCAATATCAAATTGATGATTGGGAGTTTAAGAAAAAAGGATTACTCAAAAGAATCAAAGAGGAAAAGTTTGTAAGGACTGAACTTCAAACCTTTGAAACTGATCGACAGACTAATAAAAAGTCATATCTACATTATTTTGAAGAACTTATCAAACCTCAGTTGTTTGAGTTTTGTCGGGAAGCGCAAGTTACTTGTAGTATGACTGATTGTTGGACTGTCAGGTATCAGAAAGGAGATCAGCAAACCATTCATAATCATAAGAGTTGGGGATTCACTGGTATCCTTTATGTTGAGTTTGATCCTAAAGTTCATTCATCAACCACTTTTGTGGCTCCGTGGCAAAATCCAAGAAGTGATACTACATCATTAGCACAACCTGGTGACATAAAAGAGGGAACAATCTTTATCTGCCCTTCTTATACTCTACATTATGTGACACCTAATCAAGTTAGGAAACATCGGACAATTATTTCTTTCGATTTACTTCCCAAACTTCCCGACCACCAGTCTGTAGACTGAGTGGTCTTTTTTGTTGCGCTAAATAGATAAAAAAGTACTGAAGTATAATGACTCGTGCAAGGAGTTTATCGCTTTTAGCGAACGCAAATGCTTTTACAGTAAGTGGAAGTAACAATGTTGGTATTGGTAGCACACTTCCTGATGTCAAATTAGACGTTGATGGAAACATGAACGTCAGCGGAACGTTGACGTATGAGGATGTAACCAACGTTGAAACTGCCGGTATTACTACAACGGGCGGTCTTGTAGTCACTGGACTTGGTGCTACGATTGGTGGTATAACAACATTCTTTGGTGATATAAACTTTGGTGCTGCTGGTGTTGGTGGAACAGTCACAACATTAGGACACGGTGGATTTACAGGTATTGTTACTGCACTTGGATTCCAAGCAACTGGTGTTGTAACTGCTGCATCTTTTAGAGGTGATGGATCTCAACTGTCAGGTGTTGATTCTTCAAACTTAGTAGACTCTGGAGATACAAATAGAGTTGCCGCTAATACTTCTGGTGTTGTAATTACTGGTATTTCTACCATAGAAGGACGTGCTAAGATAAGTAGCAGTGAAGCAATAACTCTGGACAACAATGCTCACACAGGTGAGACACTATTTTTACGTTCTGGAGGAACTGCAGGAGCAGGTAACACTCAAGCACTTCTTGCATTTGGTAAAGCAGACAGTGGCAGTCTAAGAACTGGTTCTGCTCTTGGATCTATTCAAACAGATTCGGATGCCGATCGGATTGGTTTAGCATTTTACACTTCTCCTGGATCATCTTCATCACAAACTTTACAGGAGAAACTTAGAGTAACTCATGATGGTAATGTTTTAGTTGCGAAGACTACTACGGCTCTTGACACTGCGGGATCAAGAGTTAGTAGTGGATTTATTAGTCTTTCAGGTGACAGCAGCAGCACCAATTTAGCAACTAATAGTGGTGGAGCAATATCTCTTGCCAATGTTGATTCCACCGATAATAATTTCTCTAACATAGGAGGATATAACTCAAATGGTCTTGTTGTAAATCAAATTGACTTTATTAATAAAAGTCACTCAGGTCGCACAGGTGAGATAGCATTCTTAACTCATAGTGGTTCAAATCTTGTAGAAAGACTTCGCATCGCATCAGATGGTAAAATATCACAAGGAGGACATACTCCTTCTTATGAATTTGATTTAAGAGGAACTGGACTACAAAGTATCTTAATTGGTTCCGAAAATGCTGGTGGTGCAATGTTGATATTGGATGGTGATTCCAATGGAGATGGATCGGGAACTGACTATGGATCTATTTCACATAATTCGGATGGTAATATTGAAATCAATAATAGAAAAGATGCAGCTATTGTATTTAAAAATACTTCAAGTGAAACAGAAAGACTTCGTATAACTTCTTCTGGCCGAGTTGGAATTGCAACTGTTTCTCCAGACAGTCCCCTGGAGGTACATGTTGGTAATGGTAGTGGCGTTGCAAATACCCTTGTTCTAACAAGACAATTCAGTAGTAATTATTGTGCTATCACTTGGAAAACAGAAGCAGGAGGAACTACAGATTGGTCTTTAGGTCAAAACGATGCTGGAGATTTTGAAGTATTCCATGCAGGTGCAGATGCTCAAACTGCTTTTACAATTAAAGATTCTGGAAGCGGCGCTTATCATGTTCTTCCTGGTGGCGATAATGCACAAGACCTTGGTTCATCATCACTTCGTTGGGCGAACGTCTATTCTGCTGACCTTCAACTCTCTAATGAAGGTTCTTCAAATGATGT
>NZAU01000158.1 GCA_002686215.1 Candidatus Woesearchaeota archaeon | reverse complement strand
AAGTCTTTATATTCACATTATAGATGGATGCCTGAACTTACAATACCAATGGCACATCACATCGCTAAAGATATGGACTTACATGAAGATGAAAAGGTATTAGACTTTGGTTGTGCGAAAGGTTTTACTGTCAAAGCGTTACGTTTACTAGGTTACAAGGCATATGGTGTAGATGTTTCAGAATATGCGATAAGTCAAATAGAAGAAAATACAAGAAGATGGTGTGGTGTAATTAAACCACAAGAACCGTTAGTCTGTGCTGAAGGCGGTTATGATTGGATATTATGTAAAGATATATTAGAACATATACCGTATGATAAAATAGATGAACAACTAAAAGTATTATGTAATGGTGGTAAAAGAGTAATGGCGATGATACCACTTGGTGATGGTAAAAAATATATTATAGATAGTTACGAATTAGATAAATCACATTTTATAAGAGAAGATGTACATTGGTGGCAAGATAGATTTGAAAAAGCAGGGTTTGATGTTGACATGTTGACTAATTGTATGGGTCCATATAAAAAGAATTGGCAGTTTGAACCAGAAGGTAATTGTTTGATTATAGCAAGTAGGAGTGAATAATGAGAGAGAAGGTTAATCATATTGTAAACTGGATAGCAGAATATTCAGGTAGAGCAAAACTTAAAACATTAGTTGTAGGTGTATCTGGTGGTATAGATAGTGCTGTTGTATCAACTTTATGTGCTGAGAGTGGTATAAGAACTATACCAATTGTTATGACTATTCGTAACAAAGATATTTTAGCATTAGAACACGTATGGTGGTTAGAAGAAAAGTACGGACATAACGTAAGTCGTAGAGTTGTAAATTTAGAAAAGATATTTACAGAAATAGAAAACGCAAGTAAGTATATTGGTGCTGACAGTGAATTAGCATTTGCGAATACCCGCAGTAGATTAAGAATGTTAATGTTGTATCAAATGGCACAAAGTGAAAAAGGTTTAGTCGTAGGCACAGGTAACAAAGTAGAAGACTTTGGTGTAGGTTTCTATACAAAATATGGTGATGGTGGTGTAGATATATCACCAATAGCGGATTGTTTAAAAACTGAAGTATGGAAAATGGCAGACTACTTAGGTATAAGTAAAGATATCATAGACGCACCGCCAACAGACGGTCTATGGGAAGATAATCGTACAGACGAAGATCAATTAGGTTTATCATATGAACAATTAGAAAGGGCCATGAAAGCAGACGAGAGTGGTGAAATAATCGTAGATAATGGTCTCATAAGTATTGTAGAAAAATTTAGAACAATAAGGGCACAGAATAAACACAAAATGTCTATGCCGCCTGTTTGTAGTATGGAGAAATTTAGATGAATGAAAAAAGAATGAATATAGGATTTGTAGGACTAGGCAAACTAGGATTTGATTCCGCAACAGCATTAGGTGAAAAACATAATGTTACAGGATATGATATTAATAGAACGAACAAGACTTCTAATTTTAAAGAAGTTGATAACTTAGAAGAAGCATGTAAAGGTCAAGAGGTCGTTCTAGTAGCAGTACAAACGCCACATGATCCAATCTATGGTGGTGAAGAACCTACTTCACACTTAGAACCAAAAGATTTTGATTATACATTTATCAAACAAGCAGTAGCAGACATAGACGAGTTAGTTGATCCTGGTACATTAATTGCTGTCATATCAACAATGTTACCTGGCACAGTAAGAAGTCAAATAGCACCACTTGTAAAGAATGGTAAGTTTATATACAACCCATATCTTATCGCACAAGGCACAGTTATTGAAGATATGAAGAATCCAGAAATGATTATGATTGGCACTGAAGATGGTAGGATAGATGAGAATGTTGAAAAATTATTTGACGTGTATGATCCTATTCTCAAAGATGTTTACAATACAAGATATGAAGTAGGCACATGGGAAGAAACTGAAGCAACAAAAGTATTTTATAATACTTTCATTAGTGCTAAACTCACTTTGGTAAACATGATACAAGATGTGGCGATGAAAGTTGGACACATGAATGTTGATCAAGTTGCCAACTCTTTAGCAAAATCATATCATAGAATTACAAGTAACAGATATATGAAACCTGGATTTGGTGATGGTGGTGGTTGTCACCCTAGAGACAATATTGCTTTACGAGTTTTAAATCAAAAGTATAATCTTGGGTATGATTTATTTGATGCTATAATGAAAGCAAGAGAAGAACAAGCACACAATATGGCAAGATGGTTATGTGATCAAGCGCCACATGACGTTGTTATATTAGGCAAAGCATTTAAACCAGGACTAAAACCAGAAGACGGACACACAGTGGGATCACCATCTATGTTAGTAGGTTGGTATGTAGAAAAAACTGAAAGTAGAAAAGTTTATTATGACAAAGCACCAGATGATAAACCATACATCTATCTCATACATGATAATCAATTATACCCAGAAGTATGGAATCCAGGTAGTGTTATCGTAGATGTCAATAGAGAATTATCAGATAACATACCAGATTGTAAAGTATTGTGGTATGGTGTAAGTTGATGAAATTCTTATTTGGTTTTCCATATTATATTTACACGATAGATCCAAAGAGTTATGATAAAGAACAAATATCCAAAGACATACTCAACAACTACTATATCAACCCTGTTCGTAACAACTGGGATAACAAATCATACATGGATTCTAAACTACATCATAGTAATAGTGATAGAGGTAATCCGCACTTTAAAGAAATTAATTATTCGAAGTTAATGAGGCAATACCAAATGTTGTTTGGTAGTTTTCTCAAAGAGTTAGATTTACCAAACGCACAGGCAGACTTTACGATTACAAATTACACAGCGATGAAGATGGGTCAATATATGAGAAAACATAATCACATAGGTGATTGTGATTTTACCTGTGTACATTATTTTAGTTTTAATCCAAAAGAACACCCATCAACTACATTCTACAATCCTAATAATGGTGCGACATCAATAAGATATCTACGACCTAATCATTATAATAAATTAGACATTACAAAACCAGAACATAGTTTTAGACTACCGTACTTTCAATTACCTGCTAAAGAAGATGAGATACACATAATGCCTAGTGAGGTAGAACATGAAGTACCACCATTCAATTCTGATGAGTTACGAGTAACAATCGTTGTAAACCTTAGTATCAAGTGAAAAAACAACGTCATATCTTCTCAGGTGTGACGTTTAAGAGATACGGCTATATGATTGTACCCAGTATAATTATGCTCTGGATAGGTTATGTGATGATTTTAGCAATAGTCAATACCGTGTGTGATTGTGTCTCAATATAAATACTAATGATGTTAAATCTAATCTACACCTTCTTTGGTATAGTAGCAGTNACACTCATAATATCTGGTGGAACATACGGANTATTCACATTGTTGTAAAAATACAACATATTTATTTACCCCTAAATTACTAAGTTATTGAAATATAAGCATTTTAATTTTACGATTTATTCATTTTTTTCTTTACTTTCGTGGTTTTTCCATGTATAAAAGTATCATTATGAAAAAAATTATATTATTTTATATTACTTTAGCACTACTAATCTGGTTTGGTTTTTACCAGTGGAATGAACAATTAGCAATGGCGGCTGTCTAATGAGTAATAATCCTGCTGACAATATGTATTGTATGGTTTCATTTGCTGACAAAGATGGCAAATCACATGGTAATCATCCACAAATTTTAGAAATACAAGGCGTTGTTTGGTTTGCAACCGAAGAACTTGCTCGTGAATATTACATGATGTTAAAACCTGAATTAAGAGATAATGACCATGTATTTCCAATGCAAGAAGAACAATTATCTTGGCATTTTGATGTTAATTCTAGTTATGTCAAACATATGAAAACGAGAACTAGACTAACAAAAAGTGAAAATAAACCAGGTGTTACTGTATATGTAAACAACCACAATGGTGCACCTGTACCTATGAATTACGGAGAATAAATATAATTATGAAATTAAATAGATACGAGAAAAAAATAATTAAAGGAATAGTTGAAAGTCGTAAGGGCATTTACGAAACACCTAAACGAGATAGACTATCATATAAACCATGTAAAGAATATGACGCTGCTCTATCTTTGTTTATGAAAAAATTGATATATGCAGAAGCAACAAACGAGTTAGAATTTGAAGGACCTGCTACACCTGATCCTAGGTTTAGATGGTTCACTTGTAAATTGCATAAACCTTATGCAACAAAAAGAGAGTTGAGGAAATTACTATGAAAACATTTTCAATAATCTTAACGATTTTAGGCCTATACTTTTTTGTATATGCCTGTGCTGAGAAACCATGTACGGATGATGGTTGTCCAGAATTTAACGAACTAACAATACCAGAACCTTTAGAAGATATTAGAGGTGAAATAAAACTATATGAAAAATTAGTTGTGCCTGTTATACAAACAGAAACAAAAGATGAATTTGTATATTCTTTAAATGAATGTATAGATTATCTTTATGCAAATGAAGTGCCCTTTGAAAATAGAGTGCCTAAAGAACTTATAATCGCTCAGGCAGCAATCGAAACTGGTTGGGGTAAATCAAGATTTGCAAATGAGGGTAATAATTTATTTGGTATTAGAACATGGAATATTGATGAACCACATTTACTACCGATACCTTGGACTAAATGGCCAGGTTGGGGTGTAAAAGTTTATGAAACTAGATGTGATAGTGTTCGTGATTATTTAAGAATACTAAACGAAGTATTTGCTTTTACAGAATTTAGAGCGGCAAGAGATAGTGGCGTTGATGATGGTCTTGTATTGGCAGAATATCTTACTCAATATGCTAGTAATCAAAACTATGTTGAACTAATTAAAGAAGTTATCAAATATAATATAAGAGGTGAATATGATATATAATGAAAAGTTATTTTGGCGAAGAGCTAAAAATTTATACAAAGCATGGCAAGAAGCAGAGCATCCAGATTTCAAAAGAATGTGGATGGATAAACTTCAAACACTTATGCAACAGGTTGACAAAGCAACTTTTATCTGATATAATAAGAATATGAATATATTTTATCTTGATCATGATGTCAAGTCGTGTGCCGAACAGCACGTTGATAAACACGTGGTAAAAATGATTGTAGAATATGCTCAGATATTATCTACGGCACATAGAATGCTAGATGGTATTGAGTATATTGGTAAAAGTAAAACTGGTCGTAATGTAAGAAGATATAAGATGAGCAATCCTAATTTAGACAAAGTTGTTTATCAGGCTGTGCATTATCATCACCCATCAGTGGTGTGGGCAAGAGAAACTAAAAAACAGTATATGTGGTTGTATTCTTTGTTTGTAGAACTAGGTAAAGAATATACACACAGATATGGTAAGATACATAGTACAAATGCTTTATTAAATGATGTGTTATCAAACGCACCAGAAAATATTAAGTTAGAAGGTTGGCGTGAACCGCCACCTGCTATGCAACACTATCCACAATGTATAGTACAAGGTGATAGTATTCAATCTTACAAAAATTATTACAACGAAGCAAAAGCATATTTTGCTAAGTGGTCTAAAAGAGAACAACCAGAATGGTTTGTGGGGAGTATGACATGAGAAATTTTATAGTTGATAGTTGGAATGGTGTTATGGATTATAGGTTTAATCCTTTGAAACACATTCCAGATTTACAAGTCCGCCATATGATGTTACAAGTATTAGCATGGTTATGGTGCATTGCATTTAGTTTATACTTTACATCATGGACAGTATTTGGTTTTACATTTGTAGCACATTTTGTTTTGATATTAGCAATAGTTGTCACAGTTGCAACATTTAGAGTATCAGAAAATGTCTATAGATTTAAAGACGGTTATCATTCTATGGGTAGAGCAAGAGGTTCAGTATTGTATCGAGGTAAAGATGGCACAGTATATAAAGTACCATTACCTAAAAATGACCCAGGCGGTGAACATGATTAAGGTTATTAAAGTTATACTTTTATTCGCCCTCATATTTGGCGTTCTTATATTTTCAATAGGTATATAATGAGAGAAAATATCATGAGTATATTTGTAGCAATATTACTTTGTTTTGTTGTTATATATTTGGCAGATCAATGGGACTTTCCTAGATTTTTATTTTTACATGGTTTAGAATGTTCTGGACAAATAGGTGGTGGTTGTGAAAGAGTTTGATTATAATTTAGATTATAAAAATTTAGAGTTTACACCTAATGATAAAAGATATCGTATAGGTAGAGGTGAACAAGGTGTATTATTAGTAAGACCATATACAAATATCATTTGTAAACATTGGCGTTTTAAAACACCTAAAGAGGCATTTATATCTGTTTCAGCAATACTATTCTTATATAACTCTTATAGAAACATAAAAGATTTTGTTGGCATGGATATGTGTAGAAAATTTTTAGAAATGGGTTTTACTAGAGCAAGAAGATATGCAAATCACAAAGACGGTAAAAAATATGA
>NZAU01000157.1 GCA_002686215.1 Candidatus Woesearchaeota archaeon | reverse complement strand
GTGTCTCCGTTGGATGGGCTGCTAGGCTCGGTAGCTCCTTCTGTATGTGTAAAGCTTGAAATACCGCTATCAGAACCGTTTATATTAAAACCGTTAGAAAAATTAACAGCGCCAGTACCTGCTCTATCACTAAGTTTTGTTACTTTTAGGAATTCACTCATATTCTAAGCCCCAGAAAAACCCGAAGTACTATACCACCTAATAGCAAGATTCCCTATAAAGGAGGCATTACCTGCGGTTGCTATGGTAACTACATACCTTCTTCCATCAAGGTTGGGGCCACTGGCAACTCCTGCTCCCAAATTACTTCCTGCAAACTCTCCGTAAGTACCGTTAGAAACAGCGGCTCCATCATTAACGCCATTAGGTAGATCTCCATGATCAGTAGCATTTGCACCAGTGGCAATAGTAAATCTATCTATAGACTGAACATCTTGAGAGCCGTTATAACCACCTCCAACTATTCCAGTTGTATTATCAGATATTACACCCTTTAAAAAATATGCGTTTGCTGCAGTAAGATTTGCATGATCAGTAGCATTTCCTGCTGTCGCCATAGTTATTTTTTGTATTCTATTTTGATAAGTATACGGGCTTTGTGTATGCCCACCCATGAACAGCCCAGTAGTTTCGTCATTAGAAGAGGCTCCACTTTTCAATACGCCTGTATTACCAGATTCCCCTCCTAACAGATCCCCAAAGTCTACAGCATTACCTGTATTAGCGATAGTTACATAATCAATGGTGTTAATGTAACCGCTTTGACCAAAACTATATCCGCCACCGTAGATACCACGAGTTCCATTACCAACAGATCCCATACTAGTTGTTCTATCAACAGTCTGATCACCAAAATCAGAAGCATTTCCTGCTGTGGCACAGGTTATGTAGTCTAGTTGATTTGCGGCTGTTCCGCTACCTTGGTAACCAGAAGCAATTACACCTCTTGTATTATTGCTCGTTCCATAAGTGTAGTTAGGTTGAGTCATATTAAGATCACCAAAATCAGTAGCCTGTGTACTATCATTTATAGTCCAGTTATCTATCTGTTGCAGATAACCACTACTTGGCCCCTGTGGGTTACCAGAACCTGCAGCATTAGTGTAAGCGCCGCCCCCTGTGGTAAAACCTTTTAAACCACCCCAGACAGGAGCAGAAGATCCAGCCAGACTTAACTCTTTAAATTCACCACTGATATATCTGTACAGTTTTTCGTTACTGCTATCCCACCAAAAGTCACCTGTTGCAGGACTGCTAGGTTCACTTCCACTAGCTGTATATCCTTGCTCTACGTTGCTTCCGCCTATCTTAAATTTTTGAGGTAGGTCAACGGCACTTCCATTATTCGTAATGGTGTTTACTCTTAGTGTACTCATATTACTTCCTATCTAAATCCATAGCCTTCAGGGACAGTAGGCCAAGTCACATTTTGCGGAAAGCCTGACTGATCAGTTATATCGAGCAATGCTGTGCGATAATCTGTCCATTCCGTTCTTTGTGAATCAGTCATATCATTCCAACGCAAGTTATTTGAAACTATAGGGTCAACATGCGTTTTCAACAACATGTCCCTCTGAAACCTTACAGATGCCGCTTGCTGTGTGATTATTTCTTCAGAAGTTGGTGGAACATATTGTGCGTAACTTGACCCCATCATAGATAACAATTCAGAGTTACTAATGCTTCCATCAGGATCGTCAGGTGTTAAGGTGTAAGGTATCCACCCAAACTCTGGATGATTAATTTCTAAATCAAAATCAGTATTTTCTTCGTTTAAAGATTTTGCATTTCTAACTTCTTCTATATGCCAGATTTTGGGTGTTGTCATTTTATGAAATCCTTATCCATAGACTTGCATATCGTCCTTTTTTTGGTGCGAGCATATTTCGATATGTTCCCGAATATCCTGTGTAAAGTGGGCTAGCATGAGCATTTGGCCTACCTGTTATTGATGATGTATTATACCAACCAGTTGTTTGAGAAGGTTCCATAACTCCCACAAAATACTCAAATGTCAAATGTTGGTCACCCTTGCCAAGATGACTTGCTGGAACAGTTCCACCTGCTGCCACTGTAGCAGTGGTATCAACATTTGATACTGCCTGTCCTGATGTAACAGGTGGTATATAATTTGACCAAGTATAAACACCAACTTTACCATAGTATAAAGCATCAGCCGGGCCACTGTCAGTGATATTACCAGATCCTAAGATGCTGTTTCCGTCCAATGTTCTAAAACTATTTGCATTGTTTTGTATGCCACTAGAATCTAAAACTGTTGTGCCGTTTATCTGAAACCCCATTATGAAATCCTAGCCCAAAGTATATTCATATGCTTACCTGCACTTGTATCAAATGCTTGGTGACTAAGAGAACGCCATGTTCCAGATTGGGCATAAGATTGTAAATCAGAAGTATTATGACCTCTTGTTGTGTCAAAAGAATAATACCTTCCACTTATTACCAAAACCATTAAAGTTGACCCTGCCACAGTTGTTCCTGAATTAAAATTATTACTACCTGTTGAAGTAGAACAACACTGAATAGTAAAAGTTCCGACAGCACCATAAGTTGTAGGTCTGACGTATTTCATATCACCAGAACCCACTATGCTAAAACCATTTACTGTTTTAGGAAAAGCACTAGATTGAAAGTTTCTTGAGCCATCTATAACTGCTGTTCCATTTACTTGAAAAGCCATTACGCAATCCTCATGTATATATTGCTAGGCCAATAGCTAGAACCTCGTTCCGATCCGGGGGAATAAACACTCCAAGTTCCAGAAAAATTTCTAACATAATCTGAGTTTTGGGTTTGCCCTGATAAATGTGAGCTGCCACCCCACCAACCCTGAGCTAACCGCCAATTACTATCGTAAAATGGATAAGCGCCATAACTGAAATTCATATCGACCATATCCCTTATAGTAGAACCCGGGCTACCTGAACCATAGGGTTCTATCCCTGCAATAGTCCAACCACCGGGGACACCAGCGGCAAACTGAAAAGTGTTTAAAGCGGTTGCACTATAAGTAGGCGAACCATCATAAGCAACACCAAGCGTAACACTACCTACGGTGTTACGACTAGTACCAAAGGTTCCAACAGCCGCCGTATTAGTGGTCATCGAGCCTGTACCAGTCATAGCAGTGTTTTGTGCAGTTTTTAAACCTTGGGTAAAATGCCCACTGCTATTAATCCACTCAACACCGTTAACCTGAAAGCCCATTTAATTTATCCTTCAGCTTGTTAATCTGTTCTTGTTGACCTTTAACTGCCTCAATAAGCACACCGACTAGGTTGTTGTAGCTTACTGACTTCTTACCTTTTTCATCTGTTGAAACTGCGTTGGGCAGAACTTGCTCTACATCTTGGGCTAATACACCCTCTGCGCTTCCTTCATTGTCTCTCCAATCAAAAGAAACGCCTGTTATTTTTTCTAATATATCTAATGGGTTTTGTATTGGTACGATGTTTGTTTTTAAAGTTGCGTCTGAAGTGGCGTTAAATGTAGCAGCTTGAACAACTCCTGCGTTAGTAATTCTTGCTCTTTCTGTGAATCCACTTTGAGCGCTTGGATCAGTCGATGTGCCGAATACAAGGTTTGTTGTGCTATCAAAAGCAAATGTTGGCTGACTGGTGCTTTCTACATTGATTGCGAACTCACCAGTACCACTGCTAGGAGATGATCTTCTGAGTGTGAGAAACCCATTAGTTGTATGTTCAATGTCAAGCTTATTCTGAGGGGAGCTAGTCCCTATACCTAATCGGTCATTTGAAGCATCGAGGTTAACAGTTGCTGTTGCTAAGTGTGCGTCAACGTCACTATCTGAATAACCTGCAGGAGGAGCTGCCCAAGTTAATCCACCTGTATTTCCTGACTGTGCTGAAAGGAAGTATCCATTTGTAGGTGAGTTACTTACTTTTAAATTATCTTCGTCAACTACGTTACTTGCAATAGCTGTTGCACCATCAGCAGAGCTTGTAACCTCGCCACTATGGTTAGGGTGAACATAGTTGTTAGCACTTGCGGCTATACCTGATAGTTTAGTTTCTTCTGCCGTTGTATAAGAAGCTGTTGACCCATCTATTATACTAGCTGAATCAGCTAAATCTGCGAATTGTCTGTTTCTTGATTTTGTCATGATGCTGTTCCTGATCCTCCAGCATGTCCAGTTCTTCCTAAAGTAAGATCACCGAAGTCTGTTGCATTTCCGGGGGTTTGTATAGTAACTTGCTCAATTACATTTGATGTAGCACCTGCGTAATAACCCGTCATTACTGCCTTTGTTCCATTACTGCTTGCAGCGCCATCAAACCTGTAACTAAGAAGATCTCCAAAATCGGTAGCATTCCCTGCAGTTTGAGTTGTAACATAATCGATTACAGTCCCTTGTGTTGTTGTCGAAGGAGCGCCACCAAGAAAAAGAGACCTAGTAGTATCTGCAGCTCCAGAGCCTTCTTTTCTTCCTAAAGTAAGGTCTCCGAAATCTGTGGCATTTCCTGTAGTATCAATAGTTACATACGCTATTGTATTTTCATACCCAAAGCTTGCGTTCTGACCGCCTCCAAATAAACCTCTAGACCCATCACCTGCACCTGCAGCATTATTTAGTGATACAGTAAGGTCTCCGAAATCTGTCGTGTTTCCAGTATTAGCTATAGTTATATAAGTGATTTCATTGACTCTGGCAGAAAGACTAGAAGAATATCCACCTGCAAATAATCCTCTTGTGCCGCTTGATACAATACCATGATTCAATCCACTAATTCCAGTATGTGTATGATCACCAAAATCAGAGGCATTTCCTGTGGTTGCAGTGGTTATATAATCCAAATTTTGACTATAGCCACTTCCAGTATAACCTGTACCAGTAACAAATCGAGTTGAGCTTCCAGTTGCCCTAGCTCCGTTTCTTGTTTCTGTTGTATCACCAAAATCGGTAGCATTACCTGCAGAGGTTAAATTAATATAATCTATTGTATTTTGATAAGTTCCGCTTGCATAACCAGAAGCAAAAACACCTCTATCACCGCCCCAAGTAAAAGTAGCACCAGAAGAAGCGTTTAACTCAATCTCCTTAAACTCACCTGCTATATAAACCATAACTTTATCGTTGCCGCTGTCCCACCACAAAGCTCCATTTTTAGGACTGCTTGGCTCTGAACCAGAAGATGTATACGAGTATGTGTTTAGCGTAGAAAGGGCTGAACCTGCAGAGTGTGTAGGAGACACAGGAAAGTTTGGTTTTCCTGAACCTGCTGCATTCTGTACGTTATCAACTTTTATTTCAGTCATTATAGCAACACCCACCTAGCTCCTGAAGGGACTGTAACAGTCGCCCCACTATTTATCGTAATCGGGCCTACCGACATGGCATTTTTATTTGTAGTTAAAGTATAACTTGTTGTAACTGTGGTAGAGTTTTCGTGAAAAACTTCGTCACTACCACCACCAGTAGCTCCACCCCCACCAGAGATAGTAGAAAAACTAAGTGTCCCACTACCATTTGTAACTAACGCTTGCCCATTTGACCCATCAGATCCGGGCAATGTAAAAGTGTTTGAGAATGTGGAAAGATTGCTATCGCCAAGTCCATATTCCACAACTTCTACTTTGTCATTTACAGCAGCGCCATGATCCAAGACAACACTTGTACCATTTGTTGCTGTATAATCTCCCTGTAGTAGCTTAACGCCGTTTAAAAAGACATCAATAGTGCCTACTGTGTAGTTTACCGAAAATGTCGTTTGGTTTGCTGTAGCTGTAAACTCGTTAACATTAAAAGCATTAGGAGCTAAAACTAAATCTGCAGCAGAAGGACTTATAAAAACCTTTGCATTACCACTAAGATTTAGTAGAGATCCCGTAGAACTAGAAGTTAAAACTCTGGTTAGAGTAGTGCCTGAGTGAGTGTAAACACCTGTCCCAATCTCCCAAGCACTAACTCCATCTTCTATTACATACCTAACAGTATCTCCGTTACTAACACCACCAGAGGCAAAAGTTTGGTAGCCTGTTTCCGCTGACCCTAATGTTATAGTTCCAGTACCAGTTGTACTTGTACCTACCCTAACTCTATCTGCGAATTTGACCACAACATCACCTTCAGACTATGCTATACGAATAATAGCGTTAGAAGCATCTGCTGCAGGGAACTGAATAGTAAAATCACCTGCTGTAGAAGTTTTGTCAGAACCAAAGTCCAATACAACGACTGTATCTGTTGTGCTTGATCCACTACCTGTTGTAGTATTGTAAATCAAAGCACCGCGAGCAGTCACAGTAGCATTAGAGAAAGTCAGATCAGCAAAGTCTGTCAAAGCTGTTGTGCCTGATGTTGTTGGATCTACTCTTACTAGAGTCCCACCACCTGCAGTATAACCAGATCCACTTACTTCGTTAGAAGTTGTGTAAGCAGTTGTAGCTGCGTTAAAAGAAGCACTATTTGTATACATTGCTAACTTGAATACATCGCCTCCTGAGTTTTTGAAGTTGTGCGCTCCCTCAAGAAGTTCTTGCTTGAAGGACGTACACATGTAGTTACCAGAAAATGCCATATCATAATCTCCTTATTAGTTCGGCAAGTTTAGG
>NZAU01000156.1 GCA_002686215.1 Candidatus Woesearchaeota archaeon | reverse complement strand
AGTCTCTAAGTGAGTATCCTTTGTCTTTGGCAGACTTTCCATCACGTTTTTCAGATATGATCGATTCTGAAACTCCACCGCCATTAGATCCACTATTAGACCCCCCATTCCCATTTCCATTGCCATTCGTGTTATTTCCATTTGTCGGTGCGTCTATTCCAGTTTCTTCGGGTTCTTTTCCTCCACCAGAAAATCTGGCGGTCATCTTCAAACCCTGAGGAATGGGTTTGCACTTCTCGTCAGTATAACAGTAATAGTATCCCTGCTTACACTTTTTCATTAATAAAAAAGTAAGTTACTCTTTATTATTTAGAAAACCTTGCTTTAACATTTTCTGAAGTTCTGAAGTAGAACCTACAAACACTGCATTATTAGTAACATTGTTNGTGGTCTTCTTNGAATCATCNTCAACGTCTTTGAGTTTCTTCTGAAGATCAATCAACTTNTCNGTAGTNTCTGCAACACTCTTAATNAACTGCCCAGCAACCTCATATGCCCTTGGACTGCCTCCTTCACCTGCAACCTCCATAATGCCNTTGATTGCCTCCTGACCCTTNTCTATGAGGGAATAGAGATTTGCACGACTATATTCATAGTCCTTTTCAATATCTACATCTTTTGATTTAACAATCTCCGGTTTGGGGACTGGTTTTGATTCAACAATATCACTCGTTGTATTGAGTGCTTCATCGATAGGGTCATAACTATTACTCATAACAATCAAATATCTTCTTGTCTAGTAGGACTATATTCTTTAGAATCTGGTAAGAAATTCCAATTCTCAGTGAATCCAAAATCATCACCTGGTTCTGCAGTGATTGGATCTGGAACTGCAGTATATCTAACCTCACGTTTTGCGGTTTGTGTATTTGTATCACTATAAAGGTCTGTCTGAACCTTACGAATGAGACCCTCAGAAGATTCTGCAACAGGACCAAACAGATATGTCTTTGCCGTAAATCTCAGGGTGTAAATCAGTGCTCTTCTTGTTTGGAAAGATCCTTCATAATCATCTTGGAAGTCAATACTATCAAGTATAATTGGAATATCTCTCTTTTCGCCAATTGAACTAACCAAATCTACAGTCAGATTAAATGAAGGTTGGAAATATGGAAATATCTGCTCAATGATTTGAAGTGCATCATCATTTAATTTACTAAAAATATTCAGTTCAAATTGAATATTGTATGGAACTGGCATGAATACCTTTTTGGTTTTGCCATCAGTATCGTTTGCCTTAAAAGTTTGAGTTATACCTGTTTTTCTAGTAGAATCGTACTGAATTCCTGTCATCTCAAATGACATTCTTGGAAGAGTAATTGCAATTGATTTTGATAATTGCTCTTGCTCCTGGATCTTTGCCAGAAACTTTTGCATTGGTCCATAAGAAAGACCAACTTTAGTTTCATCTAAAACACTACCATCACTTTTAGTATGTCTAATTGAGATGTTATTAAATAACGTTCCAAAAGAAATAATAGTCTTTCTTATAATCTCGTGATAAAAATAAGTTCCTAACATTAGTATGTTCCAAATGGATTTGATTCAGTAAAATCTAAAATATCGTCTGCTTCTGTTTCAATCTCTTCGTTGACATCATATGGGTTATCATAACTTTCAGTATCATAATCCGANACAACATATCTAGCGGAAGAAATTGATCCGACGATTATTTCACCTACACTAAACTTACCAGTATTTAGTGAAACTCTTAAATTGGTAACAGGAAGAACACCTGGGAATGGTGATACTGTAGTTCTAAAGTCTCTAACTCTTGCCGTAGTTCCAGAAAGTTGTCCAGTGACGATTTCATTGTAAATAAACGTCCCAACACCAATCGTAGAGAAACCTGCAACAGAAACTGTTGGTGCTTCACCTTCAGTGTAACCAATGCCCGCATTGAGAATGCGGATTGAATCAACCTCGGTGTTTGCATTAATTGTAGCAATCGCTGTTGCAGTTGTACCAGTTCCAGGAGAACCAATCGTAACTACAGGTGCAGTAGCATATCCATTTCCACGATCGGTGATGCTGAGAGAACTGACACTAAATAATGTTCCGCCAATAGAACAGGTAGCAGCTGCTCCTGTTCCTGAACCACCACTTATTGTGATTGTTGGTGGTGTAACATAACCAGAACCGGCATTAGTTAATTCTATTCTCAATAGTGATTGTACGTTCGCAACACGAGTTGTAATTCCAACTGCAGTTGCCGTTATAAAACCAACTGGTGGTGCTGAGAATGTTATAGTTGGTGCTGTTTGATATCCAGAACCATCATTGTTCAAGAATATTTCATTGACAGCACCAGAAGATATNCCTGCCGTTACTGTTGCAGTTCTTGCAGTTCCAACAAGTGTAAGAGATGTAATATATCCTTCGTCCTCTACAGTATTATCAACTTCCTCAAGTGCAGTATCAATAAGTTCGTTTTCATATTCATACAGTTCACAACTTAATTCATAAACGTAATTTGTACCTAATTGATAAAAAGGTTTTTCGTGTTCAACTCTTTTAATTTCAAACAATCTTTCACCAAGAGGAAAATAAATTAAATCACCTTCCTTAGGTCTTGTAATCAAATCTGCAAAGTCATATTCGGTAATTCTACCCTCTCTGATACCAGAAGAAATACCTTCCAAAAAAGGTGCGATAAATTCCTCATATCTTTCTCTGGATATGGTCAAACTTATTTCATTTTTCAATCTAAGACCAAACTTGGTCATAATATCACTATCGGGAGCATATCCATCATAATTGTTGATATATGCCTCAATCATAAAAACATCATCGAATTTTGATGATTGAATTTCACGAATAATATCATCAGTTTTGAATATTTTTCTAGGTAGATAATATACCTCTACACCAAATATTTGTATCTGCTCATTAATGAGATCCTGAACAAGAAACTGTTCGTTCGGAGATCCTTGAAGAAAGAATGGATTTAGAGTCATAACTATTAACCAATAAGATCCATGGGTGGTAGTTCATAATCAGATGACATTCTTTGCCTTATCTCATCCAATTCCCTCTGACCATCTTCATATATTGCTCTACCGTTTAATTCAACACCACCTGGAAGTTTTACTCCCTGAAACTTAATTAGATTTTGACCCCATTGCTTTTTAATTGCAGCAGTAAGATATTTTTTAACAAAACTATCATTGAATACCTTTGAATAGTCTGCAGGATCTAATGCTCTGTAGCATTCAATAACTAAGAAATTATTTGCTTCTTGTGCATCCCAATCAATATCAAGATATAATCTATTTTGTCTTTGATTGAATCTAATCTGCTTGTCTGTAGTCAACAACATATCAATATCTTCCAAATAAGATTTGGTCATCCTATAAGTCAATAAATCCACAGAATTGAAGAAATATAAGTCATTCAAAAATAATTGATATTTGATACTAAACATTCCACCAGAAATACTACTAGTATCAAACTTAAATATTTTTTCGATACCAATTACAGAATCTGGAACTTGAATGAAATTTGATGTTTCATAAAAGTTTGATGTAACCGTTCCCAGACCAGATACATTGGTCGAAGTTCCTGTTGTAGTAACAATACCCACTCCAGTTGTTGTAACCCCTACAGAAGATGATGNACTGCCTCTTCCACGATTAATATCATCTTGTGTAATCTGATATTTTAAAAAAGTTTTTTCTACACCATCAAAATGTCGTTCATTAAAATACTGAAGGGTATCGTCCAGTAAATCATCAATTTGCTCATCAGCAACGTTTATTTCTAAAACTGGTGCACCAAGTTGTCTGAGACAATACTCTTTNAGTTCATCTCTGGTAGTGGGTTTTGCCATTAGAATTCTCCTCCATCAATAAGTCCTGCATCAAGTGTTCCCACAACAAATACGTTATTTGAGAATGTTGCAATGCCTACAAACGTAGATACACCTGATACATTTAATGTGTCTAACTCGGCATGTCCCGTTACATCTAATAAGGTTGCAATGGTAGCAATACCTGTTATGTTTGCATCACGTACATTCAGTTCATCAATAGTTACATCGTCAGAAACATAGAGATCTCCACCAACGTAAAGGTCATTTTGGAATGTACCGACTCCAACAAAAGTAGAAACACCCGCAACCCGCAGGTTTCTACTCATTAACAAATCACCACCAGATGTTAATGTCGATCCNATACTTGGACTTCCAATATGAATTCCACTTCTTGCTGTGATAAATCCAATNGAATCAACATTGGTTACGTCTTCATAAGTCAATGTTCCTGCAATAGAAACATTACCTGCAAACGATGCGTTGCCTACAAATGTAGAGAGACCCGAAACATTTAACGTATCAGTTTCAACATGTCCTGTTACGTTTATACCATTGGCAGTGGTTTCAAATTTCTGTGCGTTATCAAAGTAAAGTCTAACACCTTCGTCATCTTGGAAAACTGCTGATGCTTTTCCTGACTTAGCCTCAATAATAATATTACTACCATCGTCATCATCAACATTATTTCTAATGTAAAGAGGTCCGGTATTATTATCAATGTAGCTATTAGTTCCGTTATGATATATGTTTAAATCTCCACCACTACCAAACTTGGCAGTGANATTATCACCAAATGTTAAATCATTGGCAGATTTATCAAAGACGATATTATTTGTATTTGCAGTTTCAAAGGTTACATCATCACCAAAAGTTGCAGTCGAATTGACATCAACAGCACTAGCAAATGTTGATACACCTGATACATTTAAATTATCAAGTTCAGTATGCCCATCAATATCAACAGATCCATTAATGTCTACATCAGATGCAAATGTAGATATGCCAACAACATTAAGTGTCTCGGCAATATTGGTAATATCAAGTTCAGTTCTACCATCAACATCTAATCCAGCATTAATATCTACATCAGATCCAAATGTAGAACCACCAACTACATTAAGTGTCTCGGCAATGTTGGTAGTATCAAGTTCAGTTGAACCATCAACGTCCAATGTTCCGTTGACATCTAAGGTAGTACCTATTGTGGCAATACCAGTAATATTGAGGTTTCTGCCATTTACTTCATCATATTTAACATCATCAAGTACATATAGATCTCCACCAACATAAAGATCTCCTCCAGTGGTTGTGATGCCACCAGAAGAAGATAACGTTGTAACACCAACTGACTTGAATGTGGAGTTTACAGTTACTCCATTTAATATGTCAACAGCAGCATTTATATCTAAATCAGATGCAAAAGTNGAAACTCCTGCAACTGTAAGTCCTTCACCAATGTTTACGTGTTTTGCAACACCAAGTCCACCACTAACAATTAAAGCACCATTTGTCGGTGCTGTAGAATTTGTCGTATTGGAAAATGTGGCAATACCAGTAATTACCAAAGTTGACGAATCAATCGTATCCGTCATGTAGAACGATTCTGTCGCAAGATCCCAGACAAGAATCATTCCATCTCTAGTTTTTAGAGTGGAGTCTACATCAGTTAAGTTGACTAATCGTGTTGGTGGTGCCGATGCGTTAGATAAAACGCGGATTACATTCTGAGAACCAATCCTATCGTTAATATTAGGCATTACCTGGTTACTCCCCCTCGTACTAGTGCTGCGCCCTCTACAGCTTTGTATTCTCTACCAGCATTTGTAATCTTTACATCAAACACATATCTTCCAGGTTTCAAATTGACTGATTGAGCACCAGTCAAAGATATAGAAATAATACCCAGATCAGGACTAGTTATTGTAGATCCGAGAGATACTGCTGTAGATGAACCATAATATTTTCTCAACTGTGCTTCTGTAGTCGCATCAGTCAAAACTAAAGGTGAATTGGTCCGTGTGTCCTCCAACTGAAAGGATGTATCGAAATCAAATCCTTGTTCAATCACAATGTTGGATACATAAACAGCCATTATTTTATGATGCTAATATACCTTAAGCTATTTATATTAATTTCAACAGCACCTATTTGTTTAAGATCTCACGGAGTAAAGATTTTATTTCATCAATATCTTTTTTCATTTCATCCAACTCTTTCCTACGTAAATTTTTTGTTTCAATAGAATTTACATATTGATTATAACCGGTAACATCACTATTAATGATGGCACCGGTTTCTTCATCACGATATAAATTTGAATGTCCCTTTACTTTAATCATCTGATTGCAATAACTCTAAGATCTGTAAAACGTGGAGTTGCTGCTTGATTGGTTCCCGAAACTACAATTTTAATTCCGTAAGAATTAAATAGATCCAAATTGTTAGCAGTAAATTCATATTCTAAGAACTCACCATCTCTACTTGTTGAAACTCTCCTATCAGGAAGACCACTATTCTTAGATTCATCAACAACCAATAATCCTTCGGTTGTTTGCTTCAGATTGTCATAACCTGGGAACAACTCATATGATTGTTCAATTTCAGCAGAATCTGCTTTTCTGGTTGTGTAAAGAACTCTGAAATCTGCACCCTCTGGTCTTTCGGCAGCAATAATGACTTTAAGTGAATCTGCGGGATTTTCTAAGTTTACTATCTCAGAATAATATACAGAAGCATGTGGATCATCTACTACAGAATTTACTCTGTTATCACCAGTAAAGTCGGTAATTGGTTTATTAACACGGTTGATGTTTAAAATACTTGCTGCACTATCCAAATATAAAATAGGTGACAGCATCTTATTTTCATCAGTAGAGTCAAACGTAATTGCTGTTGTCAATGATTTATTTCTAGGAAGTGCCGTCAAGTATTCTCTTTCATTTACATCAGATGCAATCATTCTTACAGAATTTAATGCATTTGGTTGATTTATTTGAACACGTTCAAATCCATTATCATTGAATGATACTTCCGTACCATCTACACTAGTGGCAGTTATTGTTCTAATTCTTGCAGAAACATTAGTTTCTTCACCTGGTGACAATACATTATAGGATGGAATAATAGTATCAAAGATAAAGTTTTGAGTTGCAGAAACTTTATCCCCACCAACTAACTTTTCATCATTAAATGAAAGTTGTGGATAACTATCCGATCCAACAGTCAAATCACCGTCTGTAGATCTATTAGTTCTGTCGATCTTCAAGTGATATCTGTCGATTTCTATAGGTTCAACAATAGAAGTCGTAATCCCACTAATTCTTGATAAGGAAACTCCACCTATTTCATATTTTTCGACAGACTTGTTAATAGAGTGTTCAATTGATTTTGTACCAAGTGCTCCTCTATTTGCAATAGTTAAAGTTCCACTCCCAGTTCCTTGATATAATATCAGTTCATCTCCAATTTTAACCAATCC
>NZAU01000155.1 GCA_002686215.1 Candidatus Woesearchaeota archaeon | reverse complement strand
GGCACCACTTTTTGTCGTAAATCTCCTCTGGCACCTGTTTCTCTTCTAAACCCTCTAGTTACTCTGGTTACATCTTTTCCGCCTCTAGTAACTTGTCCACCACTTTGTTTGGTAGCAATTTCAGGTTCGGCAGGAGTTTGTTTTCCTGTGAAGAATGCATCATAAAGAAGTGCTCCAATCTCACCACCTACCATACCACCAAGGATAGCACCAATAGGACCGCCAACTACTGTGCCAATACCACCNACAAGAGTAGCACCGATACCCCTAAATGCTGCTTTACCGACAGGATCTCCTGTCGCCCATGANATTGCAAACTCAATAAGTCCGCCGATGATGGGCAATCTAGACACAAATGGTTTGATTACTCTAGCTGCTGCCCTCGGACCAATCGATTTAACGGCTTCTGCACCAAATCTTCTGGTAGCAGCTCTTTGACCGTACCTCTGAAGGTATCTTTGTGCTGCACCACGGGAAGTTGTACCACTAGGTTGCATTCTTCTAGGGCGTCCTGCTGAGAATGCTTCATCAACTCCACGAATACGGGTTTGTGGAGCACGAACTCCACCACCAACGCGAGTGCGAGGACGAGTGCTCAGTGCAATTGTCGCTGCTATGATAGCACCGTTAAGAACCTTATTTAAGAGTCCAGAAAACTCAGTGAACTTCGCCTCTGCATCATCTCCACCAATACTCTTTACTGCATTTTGAACAGCATCATATGCAGCGTATCCTCTTTCTACAAATGTTATCGCAGCATTACCTATAGATGTTACGAATCCTGCNATGCCATTAATGACTGTTTCAATAACTGGAAGAGCTCCTTGAATAGAAGTAGCATACTTTCCAAACTTATCAACTAAAAATCCAAGTGCAGTAAATCCTAAAAATCTTATAATCTTGTCAAGTAAACTTTGTCCAGGAAGATTTACACTCTCACCTTTTGTCTCTTTCTTAGTAGATTTTTCTAAATCAACCTCTNCCTTTTTTCTTTTTTCGTTTTCTTTTTCAATTTTCTCTTTTTTATTAAGAGTTTTTGTTACATCAAGTCTCTTTTTAAATACTTGAGCAAGAGTAGTAACCTTCTCTTTNATTAATTTTACTTCAGGTTCAACACTAGTCTTAGTAATTGCTTGCGAAGACTGTAATGCTAAAGCGCCACCACGAGGTGTCTCAAACTTAATTTGAGAGAACTTGGCAACAATAGTGCCACCTTTATCTGTGCTTCCTGGTAAAAGTTTATTGGTATCTAACATCTTATGCTCCTACCAAATCTTGAATTCCAAGAGCAGAAATTACTTTATTTCTTCCAGGAGACTTTGCAATGATATTGAATGTTGGGATGTCATCTGTCTCCTTCTCTTGCCTTCCATCATCTCTGGGTTGAATAGTTGTTTTCTGAGGAAGAACAATCATTTGTGTCTGAGAACTGATTACTGGAGTTCCTACAGGGGCAATCGAGGACTGAGGACCTAGTTGCACTCCACGCATGTTCATAGAACCGCTGAAGCGTCCAGGCATTATTTCNTCAAGCATTTCACGCTGCCTTTTGCCATAATCTTTAAGTGTCTGTACATTCTTCCCAAAATCACGGAATGCATCTCTAATTAAATTGTCATTTGTATTGGCGTCAACTAAAGCATCAGCACCCCTACCACCAAAAGTAGGAACAAACTGTTTATTGGGATTGAACTTTTCAAATCTACGCTTCTCTGTATCAGAATATCCTGCGGACATTCCTCTACTATCTACAGGATACATTGGTTCGCCAATGTTCATTCCTAAGAACTTTCTCTGATATCCAGCTGTTGCTCCTCTCCTACCTTGACTATCCATTTGAGTGGCAGGACTTGTGATAGGTGCCATCACTGTCCCAGTTCCAGGAAGGAAACTAAATGCGTTAACAAAATCACCAACCATTCCACCTTGATTCATGAATTGAATGTTAGCAGCTCTGCCAGGTATTCCACTCTTTCCAGTGGACTTAATCAAATTCATGAAGAAGTTGCTGCCATACTTATTGACAGTCTCTACAGGCATAACCATCTCACCTGGTTGAGCAGCAATCAACTGAGTATCTGCACCAGCACCAGTGATTGTTTCTCCACTATTAGCAGTGATTTTAGCACCTTGACTTGCAGTAGGAATTCCACGTCTTCTACCTCTGAATCGTGGAATCATTCCTCCCTCAGAGAAAGCACCAAGTCCACCAGACTGATCTGCAAATGAAGTAGGAGCACCAGATGTCTCTGCCTCTTCTCTAGTTAATCCAGTGGGTTCTTCAGGAACGCCACCATCGGAAAGAATTTTCCCTATTGCAAGAGTGCCACCAACTACAGCAAGACTTGCAAGAGGATTTAATCTTATNAGGTTAACNAGTTTAGGAATCAGTGTTCGGATTGTTCTGATTGTACCACGAATAAATCCGCCAAGAGGAGTGAGGAATAATANAGCAGCAGCAGATAAGGAAGGCCACCAGTCTTGTAAGAATCTACCCAGTGTCTCAACCTTACTCTGATTCTCTGGATTAGTCCACCACTTGTAAAACTTATCAAATACAAATCCAAGTGCAGTGAATCCTAAGAACCTTAAAATTTTATCCAGAATACCTGTGAACGGAGCAAGTGCTTTCTTCGCTGAATCTTTTATTGCTTTTTTCGCACCATCTCCAGATTCTAATTTATCCTCTCTCGTCCTTCTTCTTAAATTTTGTGCAGTGATTGCTGCTTTCTTTGATTGTTCCTCTTCAAGTTTAAACTGTGCTCTTACAGAATCAAGCAAATCATCTAACTTACTTCCAATATCAGATACTTCAGTTTTTAACTCTGAGCTGCCCTCTTCAGCACCTGGTGGTAATGCAGGATCTACTCTACCAGGTAAAAGTCTTCGTGCTGAAATGGGACTTGGTGCTTCCCCGACAGGTTCTGTAAGGTTTATTCTCTTCTTCTTTAACTTAAATCTACCTACTTTACTCTTTACTCTTCTGAATTCATTAGTGACAAGTTCGGATTCCTCCGTAGCCATTTGACTGCCAGTCATTCTGGCAGCGGCAACTTTCTCTCTTAGCAGAGACTTATATGTGTCATAATCAATATCAAAAACATCATCTAATCCTAAGAGTCTCAGTATTCTTTCATCTACTTCCTCTTCATCAACAAGATCTGTGCCCTGGGTTCCTTCATACAAAGATAGAGCAGATTCCTTTTTGGACTCTGCCCTGATGCTTGCTAATAGATCTTCGAGTTCCAGTTCATCCATTCTGCTGTTGTTGCATCTTTTGCCTTTGTTTTTCGTCCTCTAAGTGAGATCTCAAGAGTTCAACATAAATGTCTCTCTCCCATGGCATCATATTTTCAATTTCTGTTAATGAGTATTTATGATACTGCATCAAAGAAAAATTTAAAGTGAAATAACTCTCCAAACTCATATGGGAGAGTGCTATGCGAAAAAACTTGCTAATCCCTCCAGAAGAACAGTGCTTTCTACTCCAGTCTTAGGATTAGTCACTGTTACTTCATGAGATAGTTTTGGCATAGTCTCAAAGAATTTTTCAATTTCTTTAAACTGAGCAGAGTTCATTTGCTCAAGAAATTCAATCATCTCCTTCTTAGTACAATCCTCTCCTGCCCAAACCTCATCGGCATTGTAGATTTTGTCAATACATGTCGAAATGAGTTCAAATGACTGATCTACACCAGCAGCATTGTTAAAGTCAAAATTGTTCTTAATGAACTGATCGAGAGAGGGATACTTCAATTGCATTACTAAATGCTCATCCAACTGAATGTTGGTAGTATGTTCATCACTCTTTACAACTTCAATTTCATCAATTGGAATTGTGGTNGGAACATATGTTTCACCATCATCAGGACAAAGAATATTAACTTCAACCTCTTCACCTACAGACTTTCCACGAATGTTGAGGAACAAATATTCAATATCAAAAGTAGGGAGTGCCTCTACTTTAATTCCTCTCGATTGAATACACGCTTTGATTACGTTTTTAATCGCAGTAGTAATCTGCTTTGTATCCTCAGATTCCAGCGCCAACACTAGAAGTTTTTCTTCTTTAACTAAAAACGGACGGTATTTTACTGTCTTTCCTGTAGATGGTAATTCCAACTCATATGTCGGCGTAGCAATTTTTGGTAAAGGCATGATATCCTAATAAAAATTTCAGTATGACTATTTATTATGCTATTGGAGGATTAAATANACTAAAATTNNNCGTNCNANNATTAATTNGTCTCAATTCATCTACAGTTCCTGCACCTGTCTGTCCAAGAATTCTTTCACCAGCAGCAGGTCCTCTTGTAACTCCAGGATCGATTCTATTCTGGAATCTAATATTTCTTTGGATAATGTTTGATTCTGGTGGTAAAATTAGATATCTAGAGTATGTAAACGATACTGTGCATTTTAATATTTGAGATGCCTCATATGAAACAGGCATTGAATTAATACTGATTGGAAATGCTTTGTGCATAGCATATTGCAAATATTTTTCCCCTGAACCATCAGCAGCAGCAATATCTTTCTCAAACTTATTGATATAAATTGTACTTTGATACTGCTCAGGAAAATTCATTCTATATGAATAACTACGTGTATCTTCTGAAATTGAGTCAGTTCTATTATCTCGCGTTCTTTGCTCATTTGCAATGAATGCCATCCAGTTTTCAAAAAAGTTGATGATTTGATAATCGTGATCTACATAAAATGTAAATTGTGCTCTATCATCATATTGTCTTCTATATGCATGTCTTTCAGTTACACCTGCAAAGTCATTTGTTATTTCATGAGTTGCAAAAGTAGAACCTGGAAGACTTGCTTCAGCACAATTTAACCCAAGAAAATCTTCTTGTCCAACATATGCCTTTCCCAATCCCGCTGCCTGTCTATTTTCCATCCAGTTTAAGACAGCAGCAGGTGGTTGAAAGTAACACTGAAAGTTTGAGGTAGTTGCTGGACGCAGAATATTTGCCTTTAATTCAGCTAAACCCCTAGGTCTTGGTATTGGTGTGGGCATCCCAACTATAAATATTTTACCGGTATATTATGTAGTCAACTAAATGGCAGAAAGTTTAAAAAGTAAGTATAAACCATCTTTCCCCAGAAAATACCAGGGGGATGCGAATAATATTGTCTGCCGTAGTAGTTGGGAGAGAAGATTTTGCAAGTGGTGTGATACTAATCCAAATATTCTGAGGTGGGCAAGTGAAGAATTTTCAATTCCATATGTCTCTCCAGTTGACAATAGGGTTCATCGCTATTACCCAGACTTTCTTATAGAAGTAAAAGAAAGAAACGGTAAAGTAAAAAAGTATGTGGTTGAAGTAAAACCAAAAAGACAGACACAACCACCTAAGAAAGGAAAACGTGTTACAAAATCTTTTATCTATGAAACTAAAACTTATGCTGTGAATCAAGCAAAATGGAAAGCAGCATCTGAATTTTGTCTTGACAATGGCGTTGAATTTAAGATTATAACCGAAGATGAGTTAGGTATCAAGTAATGGCAAGACGCGCCGCCAGACGAAGAAGAAGTGGACCTTCTTATGAAGAGGTAAAGGCACAGATTAATGCCAGGGAGGAGGAAAAGAAAAGACGGAGTATAGAAAATTATCAATATCAAGAATTAGTTGGCGATAATAGAATCGCCTCATCTAAACAGGATATTCAAAATACTGTAGATCCTGAAGAGAAGATGCTTAAGATAATGGACTTACTAACAGAAGTTCAACCAGTACCTGATGTTGGTGATTATTATACCTTTATATACAATGCTAAAACAAAGGGGTTAAAATACGATCAACATCCATTAATCGCATGTGTTGATGTTCAGGGATGGGGATTCAAAGGACTCAACTTTCATTGGGGAACTGTTAGAAATTACACTTGGGGAGAACTCCCAGGACAAATGCATCTTGTAAGAAATAGTGAGATAAATGATTTGCGTGATATAAATTATGCTTTTTATAAAACAGTACTATAAATAGATAAAAAAGTTCTGGCTCATGCCTGTAGTAACAGTAGACACAAATAGAACCCAATATAGCACTAGTGGAGGAAAACGCATATATCTGCAAACATCCACAACAGTGGAGGTGGATGCTAATGGCAAGTATGTACCTGGAACCACTGTGACAACTCTTGAGGAAGTTCAAAGAAGTCCTATAGGACTATTAGGTAGTCCTACAAAATTAGCAACTAGGGAGAATGGTAAGTGGACTTTTGAAAACAAGGCTACTGTAGATTTGCAGCAGACTCTCAGCAACCCTAATTCAATGATGAACATTGGATTGAGAGATACAATTGCAAAAAAACTTCAACAGAAAGATAATTCTGTAAACGAAGATGGAACTCTGAACACGGGAGCAAATGGAACTGCAGAGTCACTGGCTGCATATGGTGCAACAAGTGTTCTTGCATCCGAAAATCAAGGAGTTGTGCCTGAAGTCAGTGAGGACGGTAGCGTACCAATTCAAGCTGCTACACCTAGAGATAATGTAACCAATGATGGTATTCCCGCCAATGATAAACTTACGAGAACAGATTATCTAAATGGAGGTGAACCTTTAGTTTATCCTTTAGATTTGAGAACTAATAAGTCCGATAGAATTAAATTTTCTATGAGGACTTCTGAAGGTGCTAAAATTCAATCTGGATTGGGAAGAAATCAAATAGACAGAAGACCAGGTACACCAATTAAAGGTTCAGTGACACTACCTACCCCAGGTAAAATCGTAGATAATAACAGTGTTAATTTCAACGAAGGGAAACTNAATGCGTTTCAATCCTTTCTTGTAGCAGAATCTCTCANTTTNATGGGGNNTNATAATCCTGGAGAAGCAGNANCGAATGCAATCACTNNGGCGACTNAGGCGTTTCGGGNAAATACTGCTTACGGTGATGCATTAAAAGTGTATCTTGCTCAACAGGCAACCAGCACTCAAGGACTTCTCTCCAGAGCAACGGGTGCTATTCTGAACCCCAATCTGGAATTACTTTTCAATGCTCCAGAACTACGTGATTTTTCTTATGTATTCAGAATGTCTGCAAGATCTGGACCTGAAGCACAAGAAGTCAAAAAAATCATTCGTTTCTTTAAACAAGGAATGACTGTAAAGGCAACAGCAGATGCAACATTCTTAAAATCACCTAATGTCTTTGATATTAAATATCAATACTTTGATGCGACTGGCACATTAAGAGACAATCACCCATCTATTGGACGAGTCAAAACTTGTGCTCTTACCAACTGCTCGGTTGATTATACTCCTGATGGAAGTTACATGACTTATAGTGATGATGATAGAACAATGACTTCATATCAAGTGACACTTACATTCAAGGAACTCACTCCTATCATTGAATCTCAATATTTCGAGGAGGGACTCATGGACGACGAAACCGCTCTCAACTCTATAGGATTCTAAAATGCCAAATTACTTCAGATACGTTCCAAAATTTGAATATGTAACTAGAGATGAGAAAGAGCAAGTCATCTCAGAGTATAAACCTGTAAAGAATTTGTTCAGTAGAGCAAAACTTAGAAATGATATTTTCAATGATTTAAGTTATTTCACCAAGTATCAAATCGTNGGTGAAGATCGTCCAGATAATGTAGCGAATAAAGTATATGGCGATGAATCTTTAGATTGGGTAGTTCTTCTTGCTAATAACATCTTGAACATATATGAGGAATGGCCTTTGACAAATGATGCTTTCAATGAGTATCTGACAAATAAATATGGAACGCAAGATAATATTTTTGGAGTTCATCATTACGAATCTGTAGAGGTAAAAGATACTTCTGGCAATATCATCGTGCCTCAAGGATTAGAGGTTCCTCAAAATTATTCNATTGAATTTTATGATGAGGTNACTGAGTTNATGGATAAGNGNGTTAATATTGCTACAGCAGTGACAAACTATGATTATGAACTNAAGAAAGAGAATGAAAAGAGAAACATCTATGTCTTAAAANNTGAGTATCTAAATGTCGTACTCAACGATATGGAAGAAACTCTAGAATACAAAAAAGGTTCTACTCAGTATGTGAGCAGAACCATGAAGAAAGCAGATAATATTCGTTTATTTGAATAGTAAATTAAAATACGCTGCAATAACCAGAAGGGTTAAGCACAACTGATTGTATTTCAACTTTCCGCAAGTTTTTGGAAGTAGGACAGTGCATCATCTTCATCTGAGTCCGCAGACTTAGTAGGAGTGATGTCAGGTGCGTTGAAGTCAGCAGCAGGTTCAGATGCTTTTGACTCAAAGTTGGGTGTATAAGAACCACGAGAGTCATCTTCATCAGCAACCTCTTCGTCAAGACGAGCAGGAGCAGACTTCTTACCAAGAACCATTTTCAGGCGAGTCTCCAATTGCTCATAAGTCTTGAACTGATCGGGAGCAGTAATAGCAGTCAGAGAATACTGCTTCTTCCACACTGCTTCCAGTGCATCATCATCGTCAAGCAGGGGAGCNGGACGATCGAACTCTGAAGAGTCATAGTTCCAATAACCAGCAACCTTCTTCAGTTTCAGTTTGAAGTTGGCACCTTGCCAGAAATCGAAGGGGTTGATTGCTTCCTCATCTTCAAACTCAGGTTGCATTGCTTCCATGATTTTGTCGAAGATTTTCTTGCCAAACTTATACAGGAAGACTTTACCTTCGTTCTGAGGATTTGCTTTGTCCTGCACAACATAAATGTTGGCATAGTAAGACAGTTTACGCTTCTGCTTACGAACAGTCTCCTTATCAGAGTCAAGTCCACTGTTCCACAGTTCGCGGTTGTATTCACCCAGAGGATCTTTGTTTCCAATGGTAGTCAGGGAGTTCTCAATGTACCAACCACCAGGACCTTGGAAGGCATGGGAGTACATCTTTGCCCAGGGGAGTTCTTCTCCATCAGGGGCAGGCAGGAAACGGATGACTGCATAACCGTTGCCAGTCTTATCCATTTCGGGTTTCCAGAGGCGTTCATCACCACCGCCGCCAGAGTTGTTCATCTTTTCTACTTCTTTTACCAGTTTAGAAGTAAGAGAACCAAGATTAGATTGCTTTTTAAGATTAGAAAAAGACATAGGATTAATTAGGATTAATTGGATTTGGCTTGTGTGTGCTTCGCTATTCTACTACCCAGGTTCGTTTTTGTCAATCTGAGATTTCATCACATCAAGCATTTGAGACATATTTCTAAAAATAGTAGACATGTCTACATCTTTGGAAAGTCCCATCATTGCGGCAGATTCCACAATACGTTCTTTCATGACTTTCGCTTCAGGATCGTCAGATAAACTTAAGCGTGTGTAAAGAACTCTTTGTTTTTCAAGGAGTCTTTCTAGCATGGCAACATGAAAGAGTTTCTCTTCCTTATCCATGGAAGGGAACTTAAAGACATTCTTGTAAATGTCTTCTTGTAATTCGCTGATTTCTGTCATCTCAGCACGGACGACATCAGAGTCAAAGAAACTCATTTTACACCTACAACTTGCTTAAGAATTTTTTTATAGTGAAACACATCTATATTTAGGAATGGAGAATATTTTCTCATTCTCATACTGACGGTTTCCCATACAGGATCTTGGAGTTCTTTATCAAATTCTTGTCGATACCCAAGAATCTTATCCAAGATAACCATAGTTTCAACTGAAACGTCTCCACCAAGATATTTTTTCAAAATGACAGGATGTCCAGTTTTAGTAGAGAACAAATAATTAAAGTCTTGATTATCAAACAACTTTTCAGTCTCTTCTTTGAAGATATATGAGAGGGATTGAGTCCTCTTCTTCCAATCAGTGTATCTACCTTCACCTTCGCGTATCATCTCTCCAATCCAAAGCTTACTCGGATCAGTGCAGGTGATGAAGTTAGATACAAAGAACTCGATTACTTCTTTATCGTCTTTGTTTCGTGCTAGTTTTTCAAACCAAAATCTATCTTTCCTCTTGTAAAAGGATTGGACGGTAGCACGACTTTTACCACAATATTTGTGATAGTCATATTTCTCNTTCGTGAAGTGATTCTTCAACGAAAGATATTGCTTATAGGCATCAAACGGCATCATGAAAAAAGTAATAGGACTCAAAATTTTGCCGGGAATTTTTTCCCCCAAATATGGAATTAAAGGGGTAATTTGGCACGGGAACTTCTCTTTAAGAAGTTAAGCTCCATCGCTTCGTACTTTAGTTTTTCTTTTAACGGTTTTGAAATCAACTTGGGCACGGACTCAACATCGATTCCATTCATGTCGCAGAAGTGAACCACGGCATCAATGTAACTCATCTTATCCTCACCATGAACAAGNGATTCAATTTCTTGTGCAAATTTTGATGAACAGAAAAACTTATTTTCTATTGCCTTTTCTAGTTCATTCTTCATCTGACCTAGTATTGTGATGTACAAACTCTTTAATATATCTCACTAATAGTTTAATATAGTCCCCCTTGTTCCTTTTGTCAAATACCTTGACTTCACCACCAGGAGTTACCATGATGGTGATTAATTTTGTTACGGGGATTCCTGTCAGTTCATAATACGCAGAAGCATAAAACATCTCTTGGACAAAGTAGTTCTCCAACCACTCTTCAGGTTTAATTTTTTCAGATGTTTTAAAGTCAATGACTGCAAGTTCTCCTTCGTACTCTGCGATGCAGTCAACTCTTCCTGCTAAACCAAGATACTCTGAATACAGAGTTCTTTCGATAGCATGTACATTATTTATCTTATCAAGATATGGCTTGGCATGATAGAACATGAACTTGGTGAGAGGTTTGAACTCATCCCAATTAATTTCCTTGTTCAACATGTAGAGTTCTGTTGCCGCATGGAAGTCTGTTCCACGAGCAGTGGCTTTCTTNGTGATACGATTCGCTTCTTCAATACCGACACGCTGTCGCCACTTAGCAAAGATTTGTCTGTTGTAGAAAGAAGTTACAGACGTGATAGAAGGCACCCACTGCCCATCTGGAAGATTGTACAGTCGGATGCCATTCGTTTCTTTTTTAGTTAATTCAAGTTCACCTAGAAAATTATGATGAATAAAACTCATAGATTCATTTCCATTTTAGCAAGTAAGTATTCTTTGCAGAGTCCAGAACGCACGATATCTTCTACTTGGAACTCAACAATATCTACAGATGGCATGAGTCTAAGAATTTTCATGAAGTCTGCGATACCAGTTCTCTCATTCTGTTTAACTAAGTCAGTTTGAGTGGCNTCACCACAGAACAGAATCTTAGAGTTCTCTCCAACTCTGGTGATTATACTATCAAGTTCGTGGAAATTCAAGTTTTGGAATTCGTCAACCAGAATGATTGCGTTGTCCAGAGTTGTACCACGAATGAATGATGTNCTCCAGAAACTAATCGTTCCTTGAGTCTTGAGGTTGCCATATAACATTTCAAAAGAAGAATCATCTGGCATCTCAAACATGTACTTCACCATATTCTTGTAAGGAATCTGGTAAAGAGAAGACTTGTCTTCGTGATCTCCAGGCAAGAATCCAATCTCTCTTGTAGCGACTAGAGAACGGACAATGTAAATCTTTTCATATGGAGACTTCTCACTAAGGACATCGGTGAGTGCGTTGTAAAGGGCAACAAACGTTTTACCTGTTCCAGCGCATCCGTAACCAACAATATTCTGATCCTTTTGATAGGCATCAAAATACGCTTTCTGATTATCTGTGAGAGGTTCAATCTCTTTAATAAAATCTAGATTGATTGGTTTTTTTCTCTTCATATGCTTATTAGACATTCCGAAGGGAATTGGATTTTTCTTTTTAGTTGGCACAGCAATTCAAATAAATTTCAAACAGGTTTGACATTGGAACCAGGCATTTTAGATGCTCTGTGTAGAACATCGTTCCAACCAGGGTGAGACTTTTTAAGTTTGTCGTAGACTTCACCAATCTCACCACAAGCGGGTGCTGTTGATGGATCGCTCCAGTCTCTATGCCAGTCAGGATTATCTTCTAACCACTGATTCCACTCATGAACGCTAAGAACTACGTCTTTCTGTTCACCAGTTTCTTTATTAATTACAGGATATGTCGCCATAATTTAAAATAATACACAAATATTTATGTTACAGAGTCAAGCTCTGTAGTGGTGATGTATTTATGTTTCCCTTCACAAATGTATTAAATGAAAGAGAGATTCTAACATCATCACTTTTGTTCTTCTCCACATAATGATTTACATGTGAGGGAAAAAGAATTAACTTCCCAGGAATGTTGGGGAAAATCCAGGTAGACTCATCTCCTCCTGATAAACGTAGATATTTGAATGGATAGTTCTCTTCTGAGTATAGCACAAGAGGAGAGGAATCCCCAGAGATGAAGAAAACTCCACTCAAAATACTATTTGGATGATGATGTGGATGATGATGTCCATCCTTGAGCATGTAGTTCACCCAGGACTCTGTGATATAGAATTCAATATCCTCATTGACATTCAAATAATCATAGACAAATCTCTTGATGTGTTCTTCAATATGTGATTTTAGTTTACTAAAAACATCCAATTCCAAGACTCTGTAATTAGCAGATACGCAAACGTTATCCTTATACGTTACCGCAAGATTGTCTAATTCTTTTTTGCCAACGATGAATAAATCATCTGATTCATAAACTGGCAATGGGAATAGATTGGTTACACCCACTCCATTGCCTCAGCGACAGCAGGGAACTGTTCACAGAAGATTTCCTTTGCAGAGTTTGCAATGTCCATGTGCTCCTTCTGTGTGCCGTTTGCAGAGCGCAAATCGATATAATGAATCCACGATCTCACAGAGCCTGTCATGTAGATTTTTGTGGGCACGGCGAGGGGGAGTACAAAACGAGCACACTCCTTTGCGATATCTGAATCAAGCATTTCTTTGTAGAGTTTCATTCCCTCTTCAAAGTGTTTCTGCATTTTGATTTGAAACTCTTGTCGCGTAAAGGCATCAATATCATCAATAGAATTCTGACGATTCTTAGTGTCTTGCCTACGGAGTTCTGGGAGAGGAATCGTCTCTGCAAGTAGAGAAGAATCAGCATACCGTTGTGAAAATTCTTGATATGTGAAGCTCCTATGCCGGAGCACTTGAGCTGCTACTCCCCTGGTAGTTTCAAGTTCCAGAGTCATGTATGCCTGCTCAAAGATACTCCAGTGCTGGTGTTTCACACAATAACGCAGAAGTCCAGAGAACTTTTCATTCTCTTGGTTTGCTGGGTTGCTCACGCGAGCGCAGTATGCCATATGTTTTTCAGCATCTGGCGTCACCGAAATCAATTTACAATCGTTCATTTCTTCTCTGCTTTTCTAACCTTTTTAAGTTCCTTTACTTCCACTTTAATCATTTGATACGCATCTTCAGCAGAAATTCTACCACCCATTTCCATGGCAGCGATAACTTCTACTCTTGTACCAAAGTGTTGAAGTGCTCTTTCAAATGTGTCTAGTTCTTCATACATGTTTAGTCTGGGTAACCGTCATCGTCATCATAAAAAACCTCATCATAGTCGGTGATGGGAGTAACCCCTGGTTGATATGCTGTCACATCAGAATATACCTCTGACTTCAAACAATCAACCAGAGATTCCAAGTTTCTTACAATCAGTTTCAATCTCTCTTTATCCATATTGAAGATATAGGAATGATTGTATTATAACATGAAAGTCAAGTTTTGGTACGTCCAAAATCCCAAGTAGTCTCAACCCATTTGGGAGGTTTCATTGGACACCGTTGATTTGGAATGCCACACTTAAGTGTCAAAATACATCCGCATAGATTGCACTTCCATCCATTCGTATTATGCTCACAAGCGTTGCAAAGTGCTTTGCGCTTCTCGTAATAATTCATTTTAAAAAGTTAGTAATCTCCTTTCTGAGGGTATTTATTTTGTATTGTCTACCCAAGTAAATGGTATCTAATTTTCTAACCTTAGTATCATTTGTTTCCATGTGGTATGCATACTTTGCTGCACCCAAACTTTGATTTGCATCTGTTGCAATCGGATCTACAAATACATTTAACTCAGGATATTTCTTTTTAATCTCAGAGTTGGCAAGAATGTTTAGAGAACATCCACCAGAGAATACAAGATTCTTACAATCAAAGTTATNTACAATATAATCAACTCTTTCAACAATCATTTTCTCTGCTGCTTTTTGTGCTGCATATGCCCAGTCCTCTTTATCCTCAAGAGAAACTGTCATCTGTCTATTTGGTTTTACTAACTGCATATTCGTTAGTCCATCACAGAGAATGTCTGGAAGATTTGAATTAGGTTTGCCATAAGAGGATAGTCCCATCAACTTACCTTCATTCAGTTCACCAAATCCCATAGACTTACAAACTGCAGAATACATATTACCAACATCATGTTGATATTCGATGTCTACTGGACATCCAAATTCATCACCAACAGTTTTTGTTACGTCTTCAATAAAATTGAAAGTATCCNATTGCTCTACAATGTAGTTAAACCTTTTGTATTTCACATCAAATACTGCTGGATACTTTGCATGATATATTGATGTAGTTTCATTCATACTCTTGTCATTGAACATGAACGTCCCACCAGAACCATCCATGACAAGACAGATTGCTTCTTCAAATCCTGAACAATAAAATCCACTAGCAGCATGTGACAGGTGATGATGATATCCCATGTCATCTCTTACAATATTATCAACAACAATTCCTTCTTTACTAATGTGATTTTTAACATAGTCAACCATGTAATCGTATCCAAAGTTCATTAGAACTAAGGTGTCAATATAGGTTGTGTAATCTTTAATCACTTCAATGATTCTAAGAGGAATCCTGTTGTCCCTTTTCCATCTACTCAATCTCTCTTCTTCTATAAAGAGTTCTATATCTCCATCTTTGAGAATACAAATAGAAGAATTATGTCCTGCTAAGTTTACTGAAACGGTATAATTCATTTTACTAACCACTCAAGTTCGGGGAAATATAAGTATTGAATCGTAGAGTTCTTCACTGTCTTCAATGCATCAGTGGCAGTCTCTACAATTGGTTCTCCTGCCAGATTGAATGAGGTATTCAATACCATTGGCACACCAGTCAGTTCATAGAATGCTTTGATGATGTGATAGTAATGGTAGTTGTCTTCCTCACTAACTGTTTGAATTCTACAAGTGCCATCAACATGCACCACTGAAGGTATTTTATCTCTCTTTTCTTCCTTTACTTGAAAAGAATATGTCATGAACGGAGACTCNTCTAGTCCCAACATGTGAAACCATTCATCNGCATGTTCTTTCATNACAGATGCTGCCAAAGGGCGAAACCATTCGCGTCCTTTNATGCCATTCATATAATCTTTTCCGCTAGTATCTCTAGGATCGTATAACAAAGATCTGTTGCCTAATGCTCTAGGACCTCCTTCAGATCTCCCTTGAAATACCGCTACGATATTTTTGTTAGAAACTAATTTTGCAATATCAGAATGTGTTGCTCCAATGGTTTCCATACATATAATGTTTTTCTCATTATATATGATGATGGGAGGGCAGTCAACCCTCCCAGAGTAAGACTAGTTTAACATCCTCCTACAGATTCGCTTGCATGTAGCTTGGGTTTCGTCGCACTCGATAAGACAGTTGTAATAATCATTCAGTAAATCGGATTCTTCCATGGAACGGTCCAATGTTTGAGTCAACCGTTCGACACTTTGTTTCCAACCTGCTAATTGATTGTGAGAAAGTAGATTGTGCATGATTTGTCCTCCGGACACATTATGTGGACAGGTTTGCTACATACCGTCCTTCTCCAATTCTATCACTATTTAGTGTTGAAATGCTAATATTTCAAGTTNTTAATGAAGTATGGTAATAGTTAATAAAAAAGGGAGGTAGTTAACCTCCCTNANTATTAATTGGCGAGAACCATAAGTTCTCCNTAAATCAATGAAAGAAATGCTACTGAACCTAGGGATACGATCCCAACGATTTGTAGTGTTTCCATATCACTTGACGTAAGTGCGTCCACGATAGCAGTAGGTGCCGTGAGTTTCCTCACCTGCCTCATGCACTTGGCAATCTACACCACGATACTTGGTAACGTGGATTTGTGCGTCATGCAGTGCTGCTGCTTTCTGGATTTGGTTTTTGATGAGAGTAAGTGTGTTCATGATTGACTCCTAAAAGAATGGAAAGTTAACCTTCTCTGCTTTCGCAGGATCCGTTTCCCCGTTCCTTCAGTCGTTTGCGTCCCATGGACATTCTGGTGTAGATTCCTTTACGGTTTCTACCAACTCTACTACCACTTTGGGTGATAGTTCTGATGTGTTTTTTCTGATTTTGATTATTAAAGAATCAGCGTCAGCACACATCATATTTGAGTAAAGAAGAAATTCAAACATGGGATGAACGCTCCGTTCCGCGACTTACTTGCGTCCCCGAAGGGATGAACGACAAGTCTATTATAGACTTCATGACTTATTTAGTCAAGTAGTTTGGTATAACGTGTTACAAAAACATACCTTTAGAGGACATGTATTGTAGGGTTTCCTTCAAATTACCACGATGATTCAAACCAATAGCAACCTGAGGATATTCTGCCTCGCTGCCAAACTCAGCACGAAACTGCTTATCACTGAAATCAACACCCAGCAAGAACTCTCTAGTGTCTTCATGCATTGACTCCAGCAGCATCCTTGCACGTTCGCACTCTTGACTACCATTAGAATAGATTAATGCTTGCATCATTTCTTCTCCTCTTCGTACTCAATTACAACTCTTTTGTAGTGTCTACCATTACTATCCACGCAGGTGATATGTCTCAACGTGCCATTCAATTCATCTGCGACTTCATGCAGTTTCCACCATGGAACTTGTTTCTCAGTCACGTTGCCTCCAATCATCGGGTTTATCTCTTTGGAACCAGTCAACAATCTCGTCAGCACCATCAAACCCCGTTTTGTAATTGGATGGGTCGGGGTCTCCTAACCCCATCCTATTCAAAAAATCATCAGTGCTTCCCTCCTCAATATCTTGAGAAGC
>NZAU01000154.1 GCA_002686215.1 Candidatus Woesearchaeota archaeon | reverse complement strand
TTAAGATATGCCAATAAGTAAAATACCAGGAAAAGGAACACAGGATTTATTTAATAATATTTCTGACGCAGGTACAGAGGGTACTAAAGTAGCTGNAGGCACAACTGCNCAAAGAGGAAGTACAACTGGCCAATGGAGATATAATACTGACACAAACTTTTTTGAGGGTAGAACAGCTGCAGGTGCATTTTCAACTTTAGAACCAACACCTACAATANNAAGTGTTGATGACGGTGAAGTTGATAGTGCTGCTGGTGGTAACCAAACAATTGTTGTTACAGGAACAAATTTTAGTTCTGGTGGTACAATATCATTTGTAGGAACAAGTGCTACTTTTAACGCAGCTACAACAACATTTAATAGTGCAACACAAGTAACAGCAGTAGCACCAAAAGCAAGTTTCTTAAATGCTCAAGAGCCTTACAAAGTTAGATTTACNTCAGCAGGAGGTGTANNNGGNACTTCAGCTTCAGGATTAATTAATGTAGATAATGCTCCNACTTGGACAACAAATGCAGGTACGGTGGCAACCATAAATGATAATGCTACAGGCACACATGCTACACTCGCTGCTTCAGACGCAGAGGGTGATACAATTACATATTCAGAAACAGGCGCAACAAATTTATCTGGTGCAGGTTTCACATTAAACTCTAGCACAGGTGCAATTACAGGCGACCCAAATGATGTAGCAGCTTCAACAACGGTTTCATTTACAGGCAGAGCAACAGCAGGAAGTAAAACCGCTGATAGGTCTTTTGCNATTGTAGTAAATCCAGCTCCAGTATGGGATATATTGGGTGGTTTATCAAATGCAGGTGGTCATGCTTTAAATTCTGCTAATTCTAAAATTCAATACTTCATTGACCCAGCAGATTCTAATTCTTATTCAAGTGGTTCAAGTGTTACAAATAGAGCATACGCTTTAAATACAGCATTTGCAGCTTCAGCTACAATGACATTAACAAATATGACAACAGGTGGTTCTGGCGCAGGTAAATATTTTACCAATAGTTCAAATGGTTCAACAGCACATATTAGAAATTCTAACTCGGGTCATAGTGCAGGATTTTCAAATGACGCAGATGACCAAATTGCATACATGGGTTGGTGGTATCCTAAAGTAGATTTAGATAGCACAGGAGTATTATGGATTTTAAATGATGGAGATTGGGGGCCAAATGGACAAGTAGGTATTAGATTACAAAGCACTAATTTTAGAGCATTAAGAGGTAGTTCAAATAATATTCAAGANCCTTTACCATCACTATCTTACGCTGATGATTGGTTATTTGTTTGTGTATATCAAAGTAGTAATGGTGGTATGTACATGGGTGTAGGTCAAAAAGGTGATACAAATTTAACAGATGTTTATGATAATGGTTCATTCTCATACTCAACAGGTTCAAGCACACCACAAGCATTTGCTGTAGGTGCTAGACCAGATAATCTAGCAAATGAGTATAATGCTGACGGTACAAGATTAGGTTTTCAAGCAATGTGGGGAATAGGTAATGANGCATTTTTAGATAGTACAGATAGGTCAAGAACAAGAGCTAAANCATTATTTGAATCAGTTTTTGACGCTACAAAAGGTAGATATGCATAAGAGGAATAAATAGTAATATGGCATTAACAAGAATTAGAACAAAAGGTTTAGGAAACTCTGTATCAAGAGTAAACATTGTTGATACAGGTACGGAGGGTACTAGAGTAGCTTTAGGTACAACTGCTCAAAGAGGAAGTACACAAGGTCAATTTAGATTTAATAGTACAACTGGTTTAGCTGAATACTATGATGGCACATCTTTTAAATCTATTGATAGTCCTCCTACAATATCATCAATTTCACCAACAACTGAAGACGCTGGTAATGCAAATATTGTAATAACAGGTTCTAATTTTACTTCTGGCGCTACCGTAAAATTTATTGGCGCAGACAATACAGAATATACAAGTCCAAGTGTTGCAGTAAATTCAGCAACTCAAATTACAGCAACAACACCATCAGGTGGTTTATCGGCTGCTAATGAACCTTATGATGTAAAAGTTACAAATGTTTCAGGTTTATCAGTAACATTGGCAGACGCTTTAGACGCAGGTGGTATTCCAGCATGGACTACAGCTGCAGGTCAAATTGGTGGCGAGATTACAGAGGGTGATACGGTAAACACAACCGTTGTTGCAACAGACCCCGATTCTACAGCAATAACTTATTCTCTTGTATCAGGTGCTTTACCTTCTGGATTAACTTTAAATACTTCAACAGGTGCAATTACAGGAACAGCACCAGCTGTAAGTTCAGATACTACTTCATCATTTACATTAGGTGCGACTTCAGGTGCAGATACAACAAACAGAGCATTTAATATAATTGTTAAAAACTTTTCTGTTACAGATATTAATTCAATACCAGAAAATATTTGGAATGATATACCAACTGGACAATTTTCAAGTCCATCAACATACACAGATTATTTTGGTGGTAGATTTGATGTTAATTCTGGAAATGTAGTTCAGTTTAGAAGTGAGTTTTCAAGTGAACATGTACTTTATCAAAGAGCTAATTCAAGAAGTAACTCAAACGAAGAATGTTATGTACAAATGTATGATATAGCAGACGCATTTGGTGATGGTGCAAATGGTACTGCTTTGATGATGTTTGGAATATATACAGAAGATGTAACTGGTATTAGTCATAATAATAATACACCTTTTGGATATGTAGCTACTTCAGATACAAATTTTAGATATGTTACTTGGTCTAGTTCACAAAATAATAGTGAACATGGTTTTTATCATGGTGGTTCAAACGCACAAAGTGATAATGATATTTCTAATAATAGCAGTAATAGAGATACTTATGGTAACTTTGATTTAAACAGCTATCAATTAAATTTTACACCAACTAGTGCTTCAACAAGAACAGCAATAACTTTTGTAATTAAGCCAGATAATCATAGTTCAAATGCAAGAAAAGTTTATGTATATTATGGTAATACAAAAGTACATACTTTTACAAATTTAATTCCTGCTTCAAAAGAAATTCATTGGTGGGTAGGTACTGGTCATGTTTCATCTTCAAACGGTGATTATTGGACTAATAATTCACCAAGAGTTAGATATGCAGATAATAACGGTAGTACAGATTATGATGTTGGGGGATAATATTTAATGGCATATATAGGAAGACAATCAGGACAAATAGGAAATTATATCAGATGTAATACAATTACACCTGACGGTTCTACTACGACATTTGCTTTAACAAATGTTTTAGATAATGCCGCTGTAGCACCTGGTACAGAAAATAATGTATTGTGTTCTATTTCAGGAGTTATGCAGGCTCCGTCTTCAGCATTTACAATTAATAATACAAGCATAGTTTTTTCAGAGGCTCCTGACGCAACTGACACGGTTGACTTTGTTTTAGTTTTAGGTGAAACCGTTTCAATAGGAACACCAAGTGATGGTACGGTAGCGGCTACACAATTGCATAGCACACTTGATTTATCTTCTAAAACGGTAACATTACCAAATACAAGTGTTACAAATGCTCAATTAGCAAATTCAAGTATTACAATTAATGGTTCAAGTGTTGCATTAGGTGGCTCAACAACTATTTCAACAATTGCAAGACCAACAATTACAACTTCAAGTGCTGTAATAGCACCTAGTACAGANGCTTCNTTTAGTTTAGCAGGTACAAATTTTCAATCNGTNCCNANNGTAGAATTAATNAGTTCNACTGGTGCAGTNACNNNNGCAAGTGCTGTTACATTTAATANNTCANCNAGTTTAACNGTAACAACAAACTTAGCCGCTGGTTCTTATTTTGTAAGAGTAGAAAANAATGANGGTGGTGCAGTAAGAAGTTCATCAGCAATATTAAATGTTAGTATCGCTCCTAATTGGGTAACAGCTGCAGGCAGTTTAGGCACAATAGCTTCTGGTGAAACTGCTTCATTTACTTTACTTGCTTATGATGATGATAGCACAGCGGTATCAACTTATACTTTAGTATCAGGTAGTTTACCTGGTGGTTTTACTTTATCAGGCGATTCATCAATTGGTACAATTTCAGGTACAGAAAGTGGTGCTACATCAACAACAACATATTCATTTACCATTAGAGCAACGGACAATGAATCTCAAACAACAGATAGAGCGTTTAGTATTACGGTATCAACAGGCGCTTCAGGAGGAGGGCAGTTTAACTAATGGCTAGTACGGTATTAACAAGAACACCAAGTGGTGCAGGAAATCAAAAAAAATGGACCTATTCGATTTGGTTTAAAAGAGCAGTTGATAATCAAGAAAGTGCTTTATTTTGCGTGGGCGATAACCCGTCTTCCAATATGTGTATGTTAAGATTTGACCCGGATGTTTTAAATTTTTATTCTAATAATTCAAACGCAGGTCGTTTTACTACAAAAAGAAAATTTAGGGATACGAATGCCTGGTATCATGTTGTGGTAGCTTATGATTCAGCAAATGCTACAAGTGATGATAGATTAAAATTTTATGTAAATGGTGAAAGAACAGCTACATCAGACATGACAGGTGTAAGTGCTGTTGCTCAAGATACAGATTCAAAAGTTAATACAACAACAAAAATTTATATTGGTGAAAGACCAGATGGTAATAATCATTTTGATGGAATAATGAGTCATATACACTTTTGTGATGGATATGCCTATGCAGCTTCCGATTTCGGAGAAACAGATAGCACAACTGGAGAATGGAAAATAAAAACTAATCCAAGTGTAACTTATGGAACAAATGGCTTCTTTATTTTGAAAGATGGTAATTCAGTTACAGACCAATCTGGCAATAGTAATAATTTTGCAGTTGAAGCTGGTAATCTTACAAATACTGAGGATTGTCCAAGTAATATATTTGCTACTTTTAATTATAATGCTAACAATGCTAATGCTATACTTTCTCAAGGTGGCACAACGGTATCTCATTCAAGTACATCTTGGAAAAGAGCATTAAGTAATTTAGGTGCCACTTCTGGAAAATGGTATTGGGAAGTTAAAAGAAATAACTCTAATACACCTTTTTATAAATTTGGAATGATAGAAGAAACAGGACAATATGCAAATATGCCGGCACATGAACATCATGCTGATAATGCTTATGGTTGGGCATGGTATGTAAATGGTGGTAATATAGAATTAAGAACAGCACAAGCTGTAATTTCAGGTTATTCTCAATCAGATTTAGGAAATACTAGTATGGGAAATGGTGATATTATATGTGTTGCGTTAGATTTAGATAATGGTAGATTACACGCAAGAAAAAATGATGGCTCTTGGTTAAAAAGTGGTGACCCGGCTGCAGGAACAGGTGGGTATGCAATAGCTAATTGGTCTGCTGGTAAACTATATATACCAGCAACTTCAGTTTATCAAAATGCAACTTGCGAACATAATTTTGGTAATGGTTATTTTGGAACAACAGCAGTATCTAGTGCAGGAACAAATGCTTCAAATATAGGAATATTTGAGTATGATGTACCTACAGGATTTACGGCGCTGTCAACAAAGGGGTTAAACGAATAATATGGCTTATACTACAGTTAATAAAATGTCAGAGCACTTTAATCTGAAACTTCACACAGGTAATGGTAGCTCACAATCTATAACTGGAATTGGTTTCCAGCCAGATAAAGTTTGGATTAAAGCTAGAGATTATAATGATGACCACACAATAACAAATTCAGTTACAGGTGTAAATAAAGCAGTTTATCCTAACACTAATGGTGCTGAAAATACAGGAACTAGAGTAACTGCTTTTGACGCAGATGGTTTTACTTTAGCATCCGCTGGTGATGTAAATTCTAATACTAATTCTTATGTGTCTTGGAACTGGAAAGCAGGTGGAACAGCACCAACACAAACATACAAAGTTGTTGTAGTTAGTGATAGTGGTAACAAATACAGATTTAGAAATTCAACAGACACAGCTACATTTGGTGCAAGTGCTGTAACTTTGGATTTACAAGAAGGTGGTACATATACTTTTGATGTATCAGATAGTACAATGTCAAGTCATCCATTTGTAATTGGTACAGCTGCTAATGGGACAGAGTATAGCACAGGTGTAACTTACAAATTAGATGGTGTTACAAAAACTTATTCTCAATATACATCTGGTTTTTCTAGTGCAACAACAAGACAATTAATTTTTACTGTGCCTGCTTCAGCGCCAGCATTATATTATTGGTGTAGTGTACATAGTGGTATGGGTGGTGCTATTAATACAAACTCAACTCACGGTTCATCTAATTTTGATGGTAGCATACAATCACTTGTATCTGCTAATACAGCATCCGGTTTTAGTCTTGTGTCTTACACAGGAAATGCTACAGGTGGTGCTACGATTGGACATGGATTAGGAACAGCCCCTGGTTTTATTATGGTAAAGAACAGACAAAGTAGTAGTTATGGTTGGTATCTTTACCACCAAGGTATTGGTAATACAAAAAGTCTTTATCTACACTCTAATGACGCTGAAGTTACATCTGCTGATAGATGGAATAATACTTCACCATCATCTACTGTTTATACCGTAGGTACAAATCATGGAGTAAATGGTGGTTCAAATAATCTTATTGCTTATTGTTTTGCAGATAAACCTGGCTTTTGTAAATCGGGTTTTTACACAGTAAATAATGTGAGTGATAATGCCTTTATTTACACAGGCTTTAAGGTAAAATGGTTACTTATAAAAAATACTGACAATGTTGAAAATTGGTATATATTGGATGTCGAAAGAGATAAATTTAATCCATTACAAAATGCAGATGATAGTTTTTTAAGAGCCAATGATAATAGTAGTGAAGACAATGCTAGTGGTGGTGCTAATACCGTTGATATTGATTTACTTTCAAATGGATTTAAAATTAGGTCAAGTAATACTGGTGCAGGAGAATTAAGTTTTGGAACCAGAAGTTATGTGTATGTAGCAATAGGTCAAAGTTTAGTAGGTAGTAATAATGTTCCAGCAACTGCTAGATAACTTGTATAAATATTGATAAGGAAGAAATAAAAAGATATGCCAGCGATAATAACAGACAGATTTAGAATTCACAATAG
>NZAU01000153.1 GCA_002686215.1 Candidatus Woesearchaeota archaeon | reverse complement strand
ATTCATTATCTTTAACAACTCTAATAATTTTCTTAAGACGAGTTAACATTTTTGAACCAGCTACGTCTTGTTTATCGCCCTCTGGTTCAAGCTCATAAAAGAATAATTTATTTTTTTTACTCATTTTTTTCAGAGTTTCTATATTAATTTTTTTTATTTCAAAATATTTTTTTGTAGGTTTATTTAAAAAATCAATACATACTTTCTTTGCAATATCGTATTTTTCTGGCGATAATGCAGCAGCAGCATTTCGTTCCTTATCAATAGGATCTATTAAAATTAATTTATTCAATTTAGATTTGTTAAGTTCATATTTAATATCCAGTTCAGATTTGTATAATTTTTCNGTATCTATTACTACTTCATCATCCCATTTTGATATATTTTTTATTAATTTTTCAAAACTACCATAATGTTTAGTTAATATCTCGATAGCATGACCTGAAAATCCCCCTATCCAAGATTCGGCACCATACAAACCATTTGCGTTAAAAAATAATTTTGCTAACTTAACATCATCGTTCATTTTTGATTTTCTTTTTGACCAATTTACATGAAACGGTGAATGATCAGTAATATTTTTTGCTGAAGATATTGTTTTACAATAAAGAACAGGTATAAATTCAATTTCATAGCCTTCATACTCAATCTTAAAATAATCTCTTGATCCTTTAAGACGCACAACATCGTCAAATACTTCTAAAACTTTTTCAAGATTTTCAGATAAGTCTCCATTTTCTTTAAATCGTATAAATATATCGATATCATGAGTACCTGGCAAATTTGTACCCTTACCAACACTACCTCCAACAAAGAAATTGGCATTATATTTTGATAAATTATCTTTCAATTTTTTATTTATCTCAGATATTACTTTTTTTATTTTATTATTTTCTTCGTCAGAAACATTAATTTTGGGTAAAATTTCTTTTATTATTTGTTTCATATTGAGTTAGGAAAACAAGATATATAAGATTAAGTATTAAAATTTATATAATAAAACGACATACATAATCAATGGAAGAAGATCATTTACTTACCTTAATATTTTCATTTATAGCATTTATAACCCTAATATCTGCAATTTTTGTAGTTGTTCCGGGAATAAATATAACTGGTTTTGCGTCATATAGTCCAAAATTGAGTCCAATGTACATCCTTTTCTTGCCAGTTGTTATTTTCTTACTTGTTGTCGCATATAGACCATCTAAAAAGATCAATCCAATTAAAAAATATATAAATCAATCTCAAAATAGAGGATTATCNGATGTCCAAATTGCAAACAATTTACTTGAAGTCGGTTGGAATGAATCCGACATTAAAGAATTTTTGAAGTTCCGTTAGGTAGAAATTTCATTACATCATCTAAGTCTAAATTTAGTTTTTTAGAAATTTTTTTTGCTATTTTAGATTTTGATTCGTATCCCGGTATTACTTTTAGATATTTTTTTGTTTTCGATGATATTGCACTATATGGTCCTCCTATTGTTGAACCATCCTGAGATCCAATACAAAGACCTAATTTAACATTTAAAAAATTCTTTTTTCCTCGAATCATAAAACTTCCTTTTTTAAGAAACTCTCCGGTATTTGCAGATTTTGAAACTTGATCAGAATTTACATAAAAAACCTCAGTACTGGCTATTTTTTTTGACCAAGCTTTAGAATAAGATGCAGTTGCAATAGAAACGTCGTTTATTTCAGAAGGACTTGGATTTTTAGACTTTAGTATGAAGAACGGAGATCCCGGATCAGTCGTGTGAAAAACTAAATCTTCTTTTTCCATATGCTTTTTGATTAATATGTCATTTGTTGTAGCATCTCTCCCACCTAAAACTAAATTATTATCTTTAGTATAAAACCATCTGAATTTTTCATACCACTTAGAAATTTTTTTCTTTTCAATTCTTCTTATTATTTTTTCTTTAGAGATTTCTTTTTTCCTTAGTTTTACAATTGTTTCATTAGCACCCTTTATTTTTGTCCTTAGTTTTTTTATTTCAGTATACAAATCATTAATTTTATTTTCTACGCTTTTTCCAGATCTTATTGATATTTCATTTTCTCCAATTTTAATTTTAAATTCTTTAGTTTTAGTATCAAATTTGATATTTTTATTTTCTAATATGGATCTATTGGCAGACAAAAAATCAATTTGATTTTGTTTTAAAGATATTTTTTTATCAAATTCAACAAGCAATTTTTCTTGTTTTTTAATAGATTTTTCATTTTTAATATATTCTTTTGAACTAACAACATATTTTTTATTAAATTTAGAATTATATAATTCATCAATTACATTATTCAAATTTTTTTCAGAACTATTTTTTTCAGATATATAAAAATTATTTTCTAATTTTTTAATTCCAATTTTCATAAGATTTTTTATATATTTCTTAATATCTTTCACGAATGAATCAAAATCAATATCTTTAATCTTTGATTTTTCGTTATAGCCATAATCTTTACAAAAATTTAATGCATAATATTTACCAAGACTTAATTTAGATGAAATTATATTAATTAAATCTTCTTCAATACCGTATATTTCTTGTTTTTTAAATTTAAATGGATCAATTTTTTTAGTATATTCGTAAACTTTTTCTTTAATCTTTCTGGCAGAATTCTTGACATTATAGTTTTCATCTGTCAAGATAAAATTACCTTTTCCAAAAAACTCAATAATTAATATATTTTTATTTTTATTTTTAAAAATAATTTCAACAATTCTGTCACCAGGAATTTGCCTTATTTCTTCAACACGGGAATTATTAATATTTTTTCTTAAGTACATAACAAAATTATGCGGATTTTTTGGATTCTCTATTTTATATTTAGTGGAATACAATACTTTCCCTGAATCAATAATTAAACTAGTTTTATCTTTATCATTAAATCTTAAATTTAATAATTTTAATTCTGGTAAAAATATTTTACTTAGTCTCGATCCTTCTATTTTTTTTAATTCATTAACTATCCTTGCTAATTCAACTACGTTTATATTTCTCATATCTCTTCATTTTCAGGTAGTTTAAAGTATTCATAAAACTTTCTAGTTGGCGTTAATTTTTTACTTCTACCGTCTTTTTTAGACTCAATAAAACCTCTCTCAACAAGTTCTTTTATATGATTATATGATTTGTTACTTCTTATTCTAACAACATCTGCCTGACGTATCATTTTTTTATGTGCTATATATGCCAATGTTTCAAGAACAGCCTTATCAATTTCCGGTCTTGCAGCTTCAGTTATTGTATCAACATGTTCGTCTCGAACAGATATTTTATATTTTCCATCTCGATTAATTATTTTCAAACCCGATTCTCTTAATTTATATTCTTCAATTAATTCATTAATTAAATTTTTTAGTAAACCTTTCTTTGCAATACCAGTGTGTTTAGATAAGGAATCTAAATCAAGCGCTTTACAATGTATCAAAGCTTCAATCTTAGCTTTAATCTCTTTCATCTAAAACCTCCAATAACAATTCCGAAAAAGGTTTTTCTTGGTGTATATGTATTTCTCCCCCGTTTGCTATATGCAATATTGGTAAAAATTTTTCAACCCGCTCCTTGGGACTATGCTCATTTAATAAATTGCTAAATGCAATTTTTTCCCTCTTATTTAATTTGAATAATTTGGATAACTTCTCTCTTATTTCTACTATTTTTTTTGGCAATAAGTCTTTTTTTGCCTCATATATTTTATCTGGAACCACAATTTTTGCCTTTGCCTTTCTTTTTTCTCTTCTCCTATCAACTTCAATTGCCTTCTTTAATGCATCCATTAATTCAACAACAGTAACTTTTCTTTTTCGGGGACCCTCCAGTCTTGGCTTTATGAGATATTTCTTTTTTGTATTATGTCGTATATGTTTTGATAATTTCATTATTTTTTCTTCATCCGGATCCAAGTATTCATCATCAAAATATTCTTCTTCCAAAACCTCTTCGTCTTTTTCATCAGATAATAGAATAAAATCATCAAGTCCCAAATGCTTTGTTTTAATTTTTAACATAATTGCAGCAGCAAATACAACCTTTCCTGATATTCTGAAATTTAATTTTTTAAGATTCTCAATTGTTTTAAGATATTCTTGAGAAAATTTATTTAAATCTATATCCCATGGATCAATTTTTTTTGATCTTATTAGTTCGTATATTATCGATTGCCATTTTATATCGTCATCTGAAAAAATTGCACTATATATTTTTTCTGTCCCCATTATTTGACACTCATACTGCTTATGTATGATTCTCCTTTTGTTTTATTCATCCAAATACCATGCAATAAATCTGCTGTTGACATAACAGAGTCTTTATGTGAAATAATTATTATTTGAGATTTTTTAGAATATTCATTCAATATTTTTGCCATCTTATCAACATTTACTCCGTCAAGCGGNGCATCAATTTCGTCAAGTAAATAAAATGGTGAAGGATTAAATTCAGCAATAGCGAACATGAATGAGATCCCAACCATTGCCTTTTCTCCACCNGATAAACTGTGTAATGAATTTGCTCCGGGTTTAATAACTTTGATCATAACACCTCCATTAAAAGGATCATCTTTATTTTCTAAAATTAATTCACCTTTTACCACATTGTTGTTAATTTCACTATATATTTTTCTAAAATTTTCTGAGATTACATTATATGTTTCCATAAATGCAGATTTCTTTTTTGTTTCAACTGCATTTATTATATCATTAACTGAGTTTTTTTCTACATCTAATTTATTTAATCTCCAATTTAATTTGTCCCATTCTTTTTTAGTTTCATCATATATTTCCAATGATTTCAAATTTACATTACCCAAACTGCTTATTTTCTTTTTTAATTCTCTTTGTTTTTGTTGAGCAGATTCAACATTTCGAAGATAAGGTAGTGTTTTTATCTTTCTATAATCTTCATATTCTTCCTTTAATCCAGTCATTTCAGAGTCAATCTTTGCAAGTGCAATTGTTAATGAATTAAATTCTTCATATTCTCCGGTATTTTCAATTTGATTAATTTTTAATTTTTCTTCTTCTCTTTCAAGTAGATCTTTATGTTTATTTTTTTCCTCAAAAAGTTTTTTTAATTGCCCAAAAAATTCCTTTTCTTCGTTCTGTTTAATTTTTAATTCCTTTTCTAATTTNGTTATTTTAATTTTATTTTCNGATATTTGTTTATGAAAAGTATTTTTTTCTTTTTCTAAATCTCNTATAACTCTATTAAGATTTTCAATTTCNGGNTTTATTACATTANTTAATTTTGTTTCGATTGTAATTCTTTCAGCATTCAAATTTCTTTTTTTACTTTCAAGNTTATCNAGTTCTTTTTTATTTTTTCCAAATTTTAATTCCTTAATTTTTGATTTAATAGAGTTTCTCTCAATTTTTGTCTTTTCAATTTTAGAAGATAATGATTTCAATAGTTTATCTAGATCTTTTGTCTTAGTAATGTTTAATTTATAATTATCATTATATTTTTTATATTTTAAAATTAATTCCTTGGATGATTCTTCGGGTTCAGACACATTATTAACTGTTCCTTCAACTTCAGATTTTAATTTTCTTAAATTAATTAATTCTTTATCGATCAATGACCTTTCCTTTTCAAGCTCTTTTATCGTATCATCATGTTTTTTTATTTTTGTAATGTATTTTTCAATATCTTCACTTCCTTTGTTTTTTGCGAAAGACAGGCTAGTTGCCCTTCTATAACCGCCACTTATTGATCCACCTCTAGAAAAACTGTCTCCTTCTAAAGTTACCATGTTCATTTTACCAATTCCCAAAGATTTTGCAGTATTTTCATTTTCAATAATAACGGTACTCCCCAAAATATTTTCAAAAATAGGTTTATATTTGGAATCATAAGTTATTATCTCGGATGCAACTCCATAAACACCATTAGACCGAGATATAGAGATTTTATTTGATTTAATTTTATTTAATGGTAAAAATGTAGCTATACCCAATTTTTTATCTCTCAATTTTTTAAGACATTTAATTGCAATATTTTCATCATCAACTACAATATTTTTTAATCTAGATCCAGCAGCAACCTTTAATGCAGTTTCATATAAAGAATCAACTTTTCCGAGTTGAGCAACGGTTCCATGCACACCCTTCATTTTAAGATTAAGTATATGAGATATTGCTTTATCTCTCATTAAATTATCATGTGATGCGTTCAGTTCTAATTGTAATTTTCTAAGTTCAGATTCAGTATCAAGTTTTTCTTTTCTTATCTCTTTTATTTCATCAAAAATTTCATTATCTCTATTAGTTTTTTCACTTATTTTTTGTATAATTTTTTTATAATTTGATCTTGCACTTTCACTATTTTTAATTGAAGCTTCAATTCTTTTTATTTCTTCAATTTTTTCAGATAAATTATCAATTTTTAATTTAATAATATTAATTTCATTTTCAACATTAAGCTTATCTTTTGAAAGCATATTCCTTTCACTTTCAAATTTTTCAAGACTAGAACTTATAGCCTCATATTTAGATTCAATTTCTTCTATATTTAAACTACCGCTAATACCCGTTAATTTTGCTTTCTTAGAATCTAGTTCTTTTTCTTCTTTAGAAATTCTTAATATGTCGGCGTTAGATAATTTTATTTGTCCCTCTAAATCCTTCAAATTTTTGTCAAGTTGTATTTTTCGATCATCAATTCTTCTTATTTCATTATTTGATGACTTTATTAATGAATTTGAATTTTCCATATCTGATTTGTAATTTTCTATGGCTTTTTGTAAAAGTAGTTGTTCCTCACCACCCTTATCTTCAATTTTCTTTTCTAGTTCTTTTATTTTTGTTTTAATGAAATCAATTTTTTTATTTGATTCAGATATTTTATTTTTATATTCAGACTTTACTTTTTCTATTTTTTCTAGTTTGGAATTAAGTTTACTTCGTTTATCAATTAATTTAGTATGTTTAAGATTTAATTCAGTAGATTTAGCAGATTTTAATTCAGAATTATAGGAGTTATATTTTTCTGCAGATTTTTTATCTTGTTCAAGTGAATTCATATAAGATTTTTTTTCTGTCATAATTATTTGGACATCTCTTAATTTTGATTCTACTTTTTCTAATTCTTTCAAAGCAGATTCTTTTTTTCTTTCATAAATTCCAATACCTGCTATTTCTTCAATTAGTTTACGTTTCTCCTTTGGAGACATAGTAATAAAACTTTGAATATCACCTTGTAAAATTATATTATGACCTTCCGGTCTTATCTGACTCATTTCAAGTAATTCTAGAACTTGTGTTCTTGTGGCTCTTTTACCATTTAACCAATATTTTGTCTTGCCTTCTTTTGTAATTTCTCTAACTAGCTCAATATTTTTTGCATTATTTCCGAATATCCCGGAAGTATTATCTAAAGTTATTGAAACAAAAGCTCCTTTATCTTTTTGACCATTTACAGTATATATTAAATCTGAATAATTATCTGCCCTAATACTTTTTGTAGACATTCTTCCAAGGACAAAACATAATGCATCAAGAACATTAGATTTACCTGATCCGTTTGCGCCTGCTATACAATTAAAACCCGGCCCAAATTTCAGATTAGTATTTGTACTGAAACTCTTAAATCCCCTGAGTTTCATATTAGTAATAAAGGTTTTCTGCATAGCACTTTTATAAGTTCTAGCTATAAAAAAACTTCTACGATTATGGTCCGATACGATCTACGTCTCTCGGAAATAATACACCTTCTCTAATATTTGATAAATTTAGTATAAATGCAGTTAATCTATCAATTCCCATTCCAAAACCTCCGTGCGGAGGAACACCATACTTAAATGGTTCAGTATAAAATTCTAATTCCTTTGGGTTCAATTTTCTTTCCTTTATTTGTTCTATAAGAATATCGTATCTATGCTCTCTCTGCCCCCCACTAGATATTTCATTATTCTTGTAAATTAAATCAATATATCTTCCGATTTTTTTATCATGCATTGCGTAGAATTTTGTATGCTTATTTGGAAAATTAATTAAAAAGAATGCTTCAGTATTATGTTTCTTTTTTATCAAATGACCCAATTTTCNCTCCAATTCTGTACCAATATCCTTTGTTTCTGGTATCTTTAATAATTTACATGCATCCGAGTAAGTGATTCTAGGGAAAGGCAATTTTGGAATTTCGATCTTTGCACCAAGCAATTCAAGTTCCTTCTTACAATCCTTTTTTATTTTTTTCAAAATATGAACCAATAGTCTTTCTTCAATTTTCATTATATCATCGATTCCATCAATAAATGACATTTCTACATCCAATTGCCAGAATTCAGTTAAGTGTCTGTATGTATGAGATTTTTCCGCCCGATAGCTAGTACCAATTTCATACGCCTTTTCAAAACCACTTAACATGATTAATTGTTTGTATAGCTGTTGACTTTGATTAAGTGCAACTTTTTTTCCAAAATACGGTAATTCAAAAAGTTCTGCACCACCTTCTGCCCCCGCTCCCGATAGTTTAGAAGTATGCATTTCAATGAAATCATTTTTTTCAAAAAATTCATGAATGGCAGAAGTTATCTTTGATCGAACTCTAAAAATTGCAAGATTTTTTGGATTTCTCAAATCTATGTATCTAAAATCTAGTCTCTTACTCAAATCAGTTTCAATACCTTTACCCAAAAATTCTATAGGTAAGGGTGTTTTTGCTATTGAAAGTATATCAATTTCAGTTAATTCTAACTCTTTACCTCCGCCCTTTGCCTTAGAATTTTTCACTTTACCTTCAATTCTAACAACACTTTCTCTAGTAAGATTTGACAATTTTTTCAAATTTTTAGAATCATTAACAACAATTTGAATATACCCATTTGAGTCTCTAATTGATAAAAATGCCATTTTACCCAATAATTTAATTCTTTCTACAAAACCAGCTATTAAAACTTTTGAACCTATTTTTTGTTTTTGTAATTCAATTGAGCTTACTCTTTTTGAAAAACTTTTCATATTAATTTTTATTATAAAGATATTTAAGAGTTCCCGAAATCAGATAAATTTGATTGGACAGGTTTTTCTAGATTTTGATATGTTTTCCAACACTTCCTTAGATATTTATTTATTGGACCTCTGAAATTTTTCTGTAAAAATTTTTTAGTATTTGGATCAGAAGGATATCCTGAACCAATATTTCCGCCCACTTCGGTTTTTATTTCGTTAATAATATTATCTCTTGTTACTTTTGCTAGAATAGACCCTGCAGCAGCAATAATATGATTTGAATCTGCTTTATGCTCCGCTAATAAATTATATTTTTTATTTAATTTATCTTGTATCATTTTTTCAAATTTTTTCGGATTTGGTTCCGGACTATCTATAATACTTAATTCTGGATTTAATTTTTCTATAATTTTTGCAATATATTTAGCTTCCATTTGATTCAAATTTGTACCTGAAAAATTATATTCATCAATTTTATTTGCAGTCAGCGTAATTATTTCGTAATTTGTTAATTCTTTTATTTTTTCAAATAATTCTTCTCTCTTTTTTTTACTTAATAGTTTTGAATCTTTAACTCCTAAATCCCTCAATTTTTCTATAACATCTTCATTTGCTACAGAACCCGCTATAACCATTGGTCCGATTATTGGACCTCTTCCTGCTTCATCGATACCACAAATCATATTTTTGCTCTTAGTACGAATATTTAAGTATGACGAAACGCTTTTAAATAAAAATATAAACGTAATTTCAGCGAGGTGGGGCAGTCTGGAGTGCCCGTCGGGCTCATAACCCGAAGGTCGAAGGTTCAAATCCTTCTCTCGCTATACATTAATTTTTTTAACTCTTACAAAGCCACCCAATTCTTTCAAATATTTTTTTGAAGTATTTGCAATTGTTGCATTTGTTATAATTATTACAGGCATTTTTTTCTCAATAGATTCTGCATATTTTTCTGCAATATCGCTTTTTGTTAGACGTTTTTTGTTGATAATATTTACATAAAATTTAATCGGACCCACAGAAGACTTCACTTTTATAACACACGTCCCAGAATTTTCATCAATCATATTTTTAGATATTATTTCATTTGAATTTTCTAAAAAATTTATTGCTGAATGATATAATGAACTGTTGTTATCATAGTTTGGTTTTTTAAAATCTGGTTTAACCTTTTTAACAATTTTATTTATTATCTCTCTTGGTTTTTCTATAATCTTTTCTGAATCATTCATTTGAGGTTTTTTTTCTTCAAGTGTTGGCAATTTTTTAGGAATTTCAATAATTTTTTTTATTATATTTTTTGGTTTTTCAATAATTTT
>NZAU01000152.1:483-7534 GCA_002686215.1 Candidatus Woesearchaeota archaeon | reverse complement strand
AGCATCTTCCCAGGATANATCACGGACTCNTCCATAACATGTTCCTCGGGGTCAAGTTTTCCAATCATGAATTTCTCAGTTTTTGATGAACNGTATCCTTAATACTATTATAATCAGAGTAGTTACCCATGTCAAGATCATTGGCATCAAAGACTTCATCGAAGTCAGTCTTNTCAAGGATNTTGTTCTTGATCTCTAACTGTTTNTTCTCTTGAGAGATCCTTCTCAGGAATGCGTAATAGATGATCTGAGTNAAGTATGCAAANGGGTTCTTCGACTTCTCAGGATTAAAGTTATGGATATATCTTACACANTTCTCGATACCATCACAGATCATGTCATCTTTNAACATGTAGTTCACAAAGTTTGGTTTNTATGACAAATGATTTGCAATCTTCAGAAAGCACTCACCAATGTAACGAGGAATTTCTGGTTTCGGTTCNTCNTTGAGTTTTGCTTTCTCAACTCTNGCGAANTANTTNTCAAGGGCNTTCAGAAACTCTTTGTTATTTACATAGTGTTCTGCATTTCTGGGTTTAGGCATAACAGTTNNTTTTGTTGTTTTAATTATACCAGAGATATCAAGTGTTGACAAGGTGATNAAAAGTCNTATAGACTAGGCTTGTCCCCGAAGATAAGAATAGTATAGGTTATATCAAGAGGACTTGTATAACTTCTCTAANACTTCTTTCGTATCTCTTACATTTCCTAAGTAACCCATTCTTCGATCTAACTTTGCAAAGTTACCTTGGTTACTCTTTCTNATGTANTCTTGATAGTTCATAATCATTTCAATGTTCTCTGATTCAGACATCGTGAGAACTTCATCTAAGTTGATCANGAAAAGATCTTCATTAGAAGTCTTTAACCATGGTTCAAACTTGTATCCAGTAACTGATCCTCTCGTCTTAATAGGTTGAACACAGATAGGATAAGATACAAGTAACATTGTTCGATCATCTTCTTCAGATGCTGCCACCTTACAGAATATCTCATCTCCACATTTGAGTTTGATTGTTGCGTAAAAATCGTCTTCAATCATACGTTCTCCTTATTCTTTTATGTCGATAGTAAAAATGTCATAGTTGAACTGCTCTGAAACATATATCTTCACTCTTTCAATAAAATGATTCAGTGTGTAATTCTTTCTTGATCCGATTGTTAAGTCATCNGCAATATCATAAAGTTTTGCACTGACTTTATCTTTGCCTTTACGTAGGACTCTACCAATACTTTGTAAGTTTCTTACTCTAGATTTGGATGGAGAGGCAAATATTACATTGTGTAGATTTTTAATATTGATACCAGTACTGAATGTTCCGTAAGATGCAACGATGATAGCGTCTTTTTCTTTTTCAGTGATCTCCCTTACTTGTTCTCTATCNTCGGCATCTACACCACCATGAATAAANAATACTTTACGNTCTTCACTTACCTTTTTATTTATTAAGTCGAAAAGGATGGCACCATGAGCCTCCACTCTNGAGTACAGCACCAGACTATTACCATCTAGATCTCTGACTAGATTTGTGATGAAGTTATTTCTTTTCTCATGACNAATGAGAAACTGTATCTCATCCTCATAGGTATCAAACTTCTTTGGTTTATACTTCAAGACAAGACACTGAATATCAAGTGAAGCTAAGTGTCCTTCATCCTGAAGTTTCTTCGTTTGGGTCACTTTATACGATGGACCAAAGAGTCCTTCTAACACCCACTTATGAGTCTGAGAGCCGTCTAGTGTCCCCGTAAACCCGTATCTATACTTGGCATGATGCAATTTATCCATGATACCAATAAGAGACTTACTTTTAAAAAGGTGCGCCTCGTCACCGATCACAACGTCGTATTCNTCAAAGAACTTACGATCTAACTGATANACAGATTGCCAAGTAGTAATTGTGACTTCGTTTGTATTGACTCTTTCACGTCCAGCATATATTCTATGACAGTGATTCTCTGCATCCCATCCATATTGTTGGAAGTCCTTGAACATCTGTTCTACAAGGGATGTGGTTGGAACAACCAATAAAATTTTATTACCACGTGCAACGTGATATCTCACCACGGAGTAAATCATAAAAGACTTACCAGAACCCGTAGGAGAGATGAGTAGTTTTCTGTTGTATCTTAANGCTTCNTATACACCATCTANCTGATAGTCACGAGGACTGATCCCAGGTGATATACTTTCCATATAATCTTTAGTTCCACCATGACTTACTAAGTCATTTACTTCAAACGGTGGACCGTAGAACTTGTTATTTAAAAACTTGTAAGTGTATCCTGCACTCTCACAGAATGCAATAATCTTATCAAGAAGACCCACGTAGATTCTCTTGGTCTTCATGTTGAATAGATGAACAAATCCATCCCAGTACTTACTACGATACTGAGGCATGAATTTTTTATTAGGAACTTCAAAGGTGAACTTATCTCTTAGTTCATACTCAATGTGGGGTTCCGTTGTAATCTTCAAGTAAACTTCGTTTACCTTTTCTATAGTCAAATCAGCCATTCATGTAGGTTCTCACCTACAAGTATTTATTACATAGTTTCAAACCTATGTTCTAAAACAATTCTGTAAAAATGATCTCTCATGGCAAGTAGATCCTCTTGTTCCATAGGATCTCCTCCAGACCATTTTTCGACTGCCTGAGATAGTCCTGTATGTACAATACGGACTGCCTCAATAGGTAATTCTAGGTGATAATAGTTTTCTTCTTCCATTAGCCTAGTCCTGAACTGAAACGCATGAACTCAATACTGTTTTTGATTTGGTAAGTTCGATTCGTAATTTGTTTTAGAATCTCTTCTATGTATCTTAGCATTACATTATAGTATTCAATTTTCATTGAAACATTAGACAATCTCTCGTCGGCATCGAGATACTTTGTCATTGTATCTTTATCTCTAATCTTTTTCGGGAAAGGATTTTGGATATACACATCGGGGTCAGCTTTACCCGAATAGTATTCATACCTCTCGTGTCTTACATTCTTTTTTTGTTGTTCTGCTTTTGTCCTCAACAACATGAGGTTATTATAAATGTCATAATATTTTGAATGCAGAACTGGGATGTTCAACGATTCAGTATGAAGATTGTCAATGTCAATCTTTGAATCTTTTTCCCACATCTGTTGAAGTGTAGGAAGATCAATCATTAGCAGCAGGTTACATCAGTGATATTATACACAGAATACTTGAATACGACCTCTGCTGTCAAGTATTCAACATCTGTAGCAGTTGCATCAAAGGTGATATCTGATAAAGTGTAGGGGAACATGTCTTTAAACTTCACACTGAACATTGGTCTATTGATACCATTCAGAATTGTCAGTGTACCATCAGAGAAAAGATTTTTAATACCACCCATATCTATGGGTCCGTCTTTTTGGAATTGGTAAATTTCATCGAGACTTTCAGGAAACCCCAGACCTCTCATCCAATTCTGGATTTCATTATAGTTTTGTAGACCTTGGTCAATCAAGAATCGTATCCTCAAGTCATTAAACTCAAGTAATTCACCTGGTCTAGGAATCATTCGAGTGTATGAAGGTTGTTCCACTGTACCGAGAACCAGTCCAGGAACATTTATGGAGTTACCATAAAATCCTAAGTGNCGAGCTCTGTTAACAGTGAAACTAAATCCAGTGGCCTGAAGAAAATTTCTATCAGTTATTTGATTTTGAAGTGCTTCAGCCATATCATTCAGTAACTACAACACCAGAGTATTCGTAATGGGCTTCTTTGGCATCTGCTTCAGTATTATATTGTTTTCTCTCCACAAATTTGTCAGTCCACTGACCATTCCCTTTGAAGTAAACTTCTTTGTTACGGATGACCTTTCTGATATATGATGCCATGACCCTGTGGCGTTTTATGTATTATTTATCAACTTGCCATAAGGACACATGGTACACAATAACTTCCATCAGAATATGTGGTTGAAACTGTGGTNCTTGTCACCTTGGCAACAGTTTTAGATCTTACAATATCATCACCTTGTGGTTTGGCAGTACCATCACCAGCAGACATNAGTAAATCACCCCGAGNAACAGTTGTTCCTTGTGCGATACGGATAACAAAGTCACCAGTCACGCCACAATAGAAGTCGTTAGTGTAAGTATCATCGTCATCGTCCCAACAACGGAATACACCAGCTACATTGACATCACCCTCAACATCACTAACCTTCATACGGTTTAGTTGGTCATTATCTTCACCACCCCATTCACACATTTCATCAAGGTTACTCAAAACAGATCCTCTCAGAATTGTAGGTCTATCTGAAATGACATTTGTGGAAATTCCTACAAGTTGTGACCAACGAGATAATGTTGCACCACTGATACTAACATCATTGCCATTAATATTAATATTTCCATGAAGAGTTCCACCTTGGTAGAAATCAAGAAGACTTCCATCATTGGTATTTCTTCTAATTGCAATAACATTACCACCAGCTCGTGTGAAGTGTGAGTCAGAAATTTGTGAAATCCTGGCGCCGGCGTCACCAAAACTATAAGAAGATCCTCCAACAATAAGAGTGCCATCGGCATTCAATTGCATCCTATGATTACCACCACTTTCCCATGTGAAGAATCCTGTGCTATGAGATCTTAAGAAATGATCGCCCGTTGATGCAGCTTGACTATTACCTCTAACATAAATTCCATTATTACCTGTACCCACGCTAGAGAGGTAACAAAACTGATCATTACCATCAAGCATCACGTTGCCATCAATATTCAGTTTTTGTGAAGGTGCATCACTTCCTATTCCTGTATTACCATTAGATTGTATACGAAGTCTTTCATTTCTAGTTCCAGAATGTGTAACAAAAAATCTTATTGCAGAACTACCTCCTGAAGAAGGTTCACTAAAGAATCTGGTACTATTAGAACTGGATTCCCAATCAACTGTAAAACCGTCAGAGGTGACACTACTTGACTGACCACTTACTTTTAGTCCCCCAGAGACAGTTCCATCACCAACTTCTAATCGTTCGTCTGGAACAGTAGTTCCTATACCAATTCTAGCGGCTGAAGTTAAACAGAATGCTGTGGTTCCTGCTGCTCCTACTCCAATACCATGTCCAACTCCTATTTGGTATCCACCATCAAAAGTATCATTGACATCTGCTCCAGCAAAGTATTGATGAGCATCATTTAAACTCTTATATCTGACTACTGGTCTACTTGTTTTTACTCTAATATCTCCCCTGACGTGTAATGAGTTTTCTGGANCATCTGTCCCGATTCCTACAGAACTACCTGCACCAGTGACATGAATACCAGATCTTGCAGTTACAACACCAACAGAATCTACATTACTTACATCTTCATAACTCAGAGTACCTGGAACNGATACTGTGTCACCTGCCTTACCAATAGTAATCGTATTACCACTTCTGGCGTTAATATTATTAGTGAGGATATTTGACATCGATCAAAGATACTTTTCTTCTATTTATCAATGCATAAAAAAAGACCCCCCGAAGGAGGTCTTGATTACGATCTCTAGTGATGAATCACATGAGGTTCTTAACTGCAACTCTTCTGTAGTAGCGGTTGGAGTTAATACGGAGTCTACCGAGGCCTTGTGTGGTNCCTTCAGCGAATGGGTTAGCAACGAGACCGTAACGAGTCTTGAAGCCAATTTTTGGCTGGAAGGTGTTCTCACCGACGGCACGAACCATCTGGAGAGGAACATAAGGACAATAGAACAGACCAGCGTCATAAGGTGAAGTACCCTTATAACCGACGACATAGTACTGGTTACCGTTAGCTGCGTTTGCAGAAGTCAGGTTTGCAGAATATGGGTCGATGTAGACACGGAACTTACCGTTGATGGTACCAGCGAAGGTGTTGCCGGTGTCGTCAACGTTCAGGTTTGCGTTCAGGGCTGGGGTATAGTCGAGGATACCTGCCATGGTCAGTGCGGATGCAACGTCTGCAGAGCACATGATCATGTTGCCCTTCCCTCTACGAGTTCTTTGTGCGATTGCGTTCGCATCTCTCTCGATTTGGAAAAGAAGACCTTTGAACTTCTCAACAGACCAACGACCGTTGGAGTCGATGTCAAGGTCAAATACACCAGCAGTTGCGGTGTTAGAAACAGCACCCTGTTCAGCAACCTTNTAGATGGTTCTGATAACTTCNCGGTTGATTTCAGCAAGGATCTCAGTGGAGAGAATGTTTGCCAATTCCGCTTCAGCGTTCAGACCGTGGATTGCCTTGAGGTCTTGTGCCAGTTCCAAGCTGTACTCAGCTTTCAGAGCTCTGGACTTAGCGGTTACAGTGACTTTCTCGATCGAGAATGCCATCTGGTTGAAGTGATCGCCAGTACCTGAACCCAGGTTCTCAGCATCACCAGTGACCATACCTTCACCGACACTGTAGCCAGTGGAGGAAGCAGAACCAACAGGGTTGAGTACTGCAGGGTTGTCACCACCCTGAGCAGTTGTACCCAGACCAACGTTGATATCTTCTGCACCTGCAGTCAGGTTGAAGCCATCATCCTGACCAGAGAATGCGGTATCGACTTCGTTGAAGAAGGTCTCGTTGCCGGACTGAGACTCGTAGCGAGATCTCATTGCGAAGATCAGGCCAGTAGGACCGTTCATTGGNTGAACNCCAGCCAGGTCGTATGCGACCAGGTTAGGCATTGCGCGTCTGATCAAGGAGATCAGAACAGGGTCGAAACCAGCGGTAGGACCAGCAGCAGGAGAGTCAGCNCCAAANGCACCAGATGCACCAGCGGCATTACCTGAGTTGGTTGGGGTTTCCATCAGGTTGATACCTGACTGGAATGCTTGCTCTTCCTTGAGGAATTTTTCTTGGTTCTCGAGCAGGACNGCGGTTACTGAACGACGATGAGCGTCTTTGATTGGATCAAGACCTTCATAGTCGAGAAGTGGGCTCCACTTTTCCTGCAGATGTTCGGATTGAAACATTTGCCTTTACTTAATAGTTGTTTTTGTTTGAATGAATGTTAAATTCACTTTTTGAATGCACCNANTGNTCTNANGTANNNNTCCATNCCTGTT
>NZAU01000152.1:0-478 GCA_002686215.1 Candidatus Woesearchaeota archaeon | reverse complement strand
CAGGAGCNGGNGTTGAATCNACACTNTCAGANANNGTNTNTGGTGCTTCNGANTTNGCNGTNGGTNCCTTGGAGAAGTATGACTCCTTCAGGGTCTCCANCTTTTCACGATATTCGTCTTCACTTTCAAACTCTACACTTTCAGCAAGTGAAGCGAGCTTCTCTTTCTGGGTCTCNGCAAGACCTTCAGAGACGACTGAAAGAACGGTGTCTGCAGTNGACTCAGCGAGTCTCTTGTTCAGACCAATGTTCTTCTCAATCTGCTCATTGAGTTTAGTCTCCATATCATCAAGTTTNTCTACCATGCTCTCAAGNACATCATATTTCTCTTCAGGGATAGTTACATAATGNTCTTCAAAAAGACCCTTCATGCCAGACAGGAAGGATTCAGTCATTTCGGTCTTGAGACCATGTTCGATAGCCAACTCATTCTCGGTCATCCACTCTTCGCAGACATATTCGAGATATGCGTCAACTCT